>NZ_JBKFGG010000009.1:0-202366 GCF_056171975.1 Paenibacillus terrisolis
CCGGTATTAGCTACCGTTTCCGGTAGTTATCCCAGTCTTACGGGCAGGTTGCCTACGTGTTACTCACCCGTCCGCCGCTAAGTCATCCCCGAGGGGATAACTCCGCTCGACTTGCATGTATTAGGCACGCCGCCAGCGTTCGTCCTGAGCCAGGATCAAACTCTCCATTAAAGTGTTTGTCTTGCTCATTTAGAAAAACTGACGAGAAATAAATTTCTCATTTTAATACTCACTCGTTGTTCAGTTTTCAAAGATCAACTTCGCTTTTCTTCGTCGCTGCGTTTCAGCGGCGACTTAAATAATATATCATATTGAGAATCAGATAGCAAGCACTTTTTTGAAGCTATTTTCTCGAAAGCAGCAAGCCATCTTCCCCTGTCAGTTTTTCAACTTTTGGGGAAATTTAATATATCACACTTTTCGAGCTTACTCAAGCGATCTAGTTATGAAATTTGTCGATTAATCCCGCCAATTTAAAAGAAAAGAACGAGGGAGAAAGAACCCCTCGTTCCAATCAAAAGATTAATCATTAATCCATGGATTGCGGCGTCCTTTACTTGCGTAATTTTCGGAAGCCTGACGCGCTTGCTTTTTTCCGTTCTTTTTAGTGACTGGACTTCCGGATATTTTTACGCTTTTAGCAGATTTGGAAGATGGTTTGGACTTAATACGATTCTTTTGTTCTTGTTGTTCCAGGGCAGCTGCTTCGGATAATTCGGCAGTTTCGGCTTCCCGGCCATCCTTCAAAAATTCCGGTCCGACATAGCTTGGATTGGGCATTGAAGGGTAGTATGGCGATTGGGATATCGGGCTAACATTGGTGGGCGAGCCCGGCGCAGTCGAATATGGACTTACCGGATTGTAGGACGGCATGCCGCTTACCGGATAAACATAAGGTCCATAGCAAGGGTATGATGCACCACCTAATGGATTCCAATCGTTGCCGGGTGCGTAAGAGGCCGGGCTGTATTGCTCAGGCGAAACATACTGCGGATTAGGAAGTGGCGAGGACGATATTCCGGGATACTCCCCCATCGGAGCCTCTTGACCCATAACCATTGACGTTTGAGGCATTTGCGGCAGATCGTAGTATGAAGAAACGGGCATCGCCGGCGTTTGATATTGATAGAACAAATGGCTGCTGTCCGGCTGTTGGTACGAGTAAGGCGAAGCGCCCGAGCACCCGCATGGCGATTGTGGGTACACAGAGGACGGCATAACCATTTGAGGCTGCTCCGAGTTGTAATATTGCGGCGAATACATGCTTGGATATTCCGTTTGCGGCATATACGGCATTTCCCCATATGATGCGGGCGAAATACCGGTAGGGCCGTAACCCGTTGGACCATAACCTGCAGGGCTGTAGCTCGTCGGTCCGTAAGGCCACTCTTCACCTTTCATCGGCTCGCCCTTTAATGACTCGCCTTTTAAGGCTTCGCCCTTCATTGGTTCGTAATTGATCGGCTCGTATTTGACCGGTTCGTACTTCATTGGCTCATACTTAATCGGTTCATACTTCGGAGGTTCGTATTTAATCGGTTCATACTTCGGAGGTTCGTATTTAATCGGTTCATAATGGATCGGTTCAATTTTCGTTTCGTATTGATACTGTTCGACTTCAATTTTCACCTCAACCGGCGTCGGTTTAGGCGGTTCCACCTTAACGGGCTCTTGTTTCACCGGAGCCGGTGCGGGTACATTGATAGGCTGCGTTGGCTTGGGAGCTGTTTCGGCTTTGGGGGCCGTATTCTTCTTGCCCGGAGCATTAGGAATGTTCGACATTCCTCCGTGTCCTGGATTTTGAGGAGACATTCCGCCTGATCCGGAAGGAATGTTGACCACATCTCCGATCTTCAATTGATTGGGATCACTAAACTGCGGATTGGCGGAGATTAACGTCTGCAAAGGAAGACCCCATGCCTTGGCCAGCTTCCAGAGCGTATCGCCTTGCTTCACAACATGATTATAAGTATTTCCACCACCACTGCTACCACCGCTACCACTATTGCTACTGCCACCAGTGCCACTGCCGCTGCCGCCGCCGATTTGAACGGCTTCGACTGGAATTTTCACCTTATCCCCAATGGCAAGAACGTCGGGATTGGCGATTTGCGGGTTTGCTTCAATCAATTTCTGCAGAGGCACATTATACTTTTTTGACAATTCAAACAAAGTATCGCCTTTTCTCACAATATGGATTTTCACGCGTCAAAGACCTCCTAGGTTTCTTCTCCGGTACGTTACACATTCGCCCGGGGCCCATTTAATACATCCTATGCAGGCGCCCGGTTTTTGACATCCCTGAAAATAAAAAATCCTACCCCTCCTCTGATTAAGAGGCGGAAGTAGGAAAGGAATTTCAGGTCAGCTAGCGGACATTACCAGACTTTCAGGCCGTCTTTGTCTACGATGGCGCGGAATTCTTCCAGCAAATTCAAGGTGATCGGACCGGCATGTCCCTCGCCGATAATCCGGCCGTCGGCTTCGCGGACCGCGATAACTTCAGCCGCTGTACCGGTCAGGAACACTTCGTCTGCAACATAAATATCGTGCATGGTGAATGGCTCTTCCTTGATTTTATAACCCTTTTTGTTGCAGATTTCGATGATCGCCTGCCGGGTAATTCCGTCTAATGCTCCGAGATAGCAAGGCGGCGTTGTGATAACCCCGTTTTTGATAATGAAAATATTGTCACCCGATCCCTCGGTCACATAACCTTGGGCGTTCAGCATAATCGCTTCACCCGCGCCGGAGAGATTGGACTGGATTTTCACCAAAATGTTATTCAAATAGTTCAGCGATTTGATTTTCGGATTCAGCGCATCCGGAATGTTGCGTCTGGTGGAGACGGATACCGTTTTGAGGCCCGTTTTGTAGGCTTCCTCCGAATAGATCGCAAGTTGTTCCACAATAATGACGATCGAAGCTTTAGGGCAGCGGTTCGGATCCAAGCCAAGGTTGCCCATTCCCCGGGAAACGACAAGACGGATATAACCGTTGCGCAGTTCGTTGCGGCGCAGTGTTTCGACAAGGGCGTCTTCCATTTCCTGATAGGTCAGCGGAATGTCGAGCATGATGGATTTGGCCGAATCATAGAGCCGGTCCAAGTGCTCTTTGCATTTAAAAATATTGCCGTTATAAATACGGATTCCTTCAAAAATCCCGTCACCGTATAAAAAACCGTGGTCGTATACCGAAACCTTTGCATTTTCTTTTGTCACGAACTGCCCGTCCAGGTAAATCACTTGCTCTGCCACTCTTACTGCACCTCCGATTTTTGTACCTCAAAAGAATAACTGGGATAGCTTCCTAAAATGCGCATCTGGCATCCGAGCGCCTCAATTTCCTCGATAGCCGAGGGAAGCAGTACGGAACCCATATCCGCGAGTACATCCATAACAAAATAATAATTCCCCAGGCGTTTCTTGGTCGGCCGCGATTCGATGCGAGACAAATTCAGTTTGCGCCAAGCAAACGCGGACAATACTTGATGAAGCGCGCCCGGAAAATCATCCGGCAAGGTGATAAGGAGACTCGTCTTAGGGTGAGAGTTCCCCGCCGGAAATTCCAGCGGCTTAGGCCCGATCAGAACGAACCGGGTGTAATTGTTGTCATGATCGGTAACTTTGCTCGCAAGAATGTCCAATCCATGCCTTACCGCTCCCAGCGCGGTTCCCACGGCCGTCCAGCCTTTGCCCGGATGCTGCTGAACAATCTCGATCGCTTCCGAAGTGCTTCCGACATGCTCCAGCTCCGCGTTTGGCATCCGCGAACGAATGAACTGCAAACATTGGGCCATCGCGACCGGGTGAGACATGACCTTGGTTACTTTAGAGTAGTCCACCGCTCCCGAAGGAGCCGCCAGTTCATTGAACCGTCCGATCAAGTTCTGAATGGAAGGGTATACCCATTCCACCTGCATTGGAATATCCACCTCGTGAACCAGCCAATCCATATGCAGGCTCACCGAACCTTCAATCGTGTTCTCCATCGGAATAACGCTGTAATCGCTTTTGCCGCTTGCCGTCGCCAGAAAGACGTCGGAAATTTGCTTAAAATGAAGCAGTTCTACCGGCTCATCGCCGAATAGATGCAGCGCCGCTTCATGGGATACCGTTCCTTCAGGCAACAATGCTATCCGTTTCATGCCGAGACTTCCCCTTTGATGATATCCAATAATGAACCTTCCTTCTCCATAGTAAGCTCCATGACCCCAAATGTGCAAGGTTTGAGCCGCATTGTCCGTGCATGGATCCCCTGTTCGCCTAAGACGCCCAGCAGAAACTTCTCCAAATCAGAGAAAGATGATCTCCTCCGGTCGACCAAGGCAAGCAGCGTCGGACCCGCTCCGCTAAGCGCAGCCCCTAATGCGCCATGGTTGGTTGCCTCCTCCAAAATCCGGGCCATTCCGGGAACCAGCGCCGCCCGGTAAGGCTGATGGAGCCGATCGCGCATCGCCGCTTGGATCAAGTCCAGCCGTCCCGCGGCAAAAGCCGCAGTTAGCAGCGAAGTCCGGCTGACGTTATAGATGGCGTCACCCAAGCTTACGCTGGCCGGAAGCGCCTGGCGCGCTTTCGACGTAGACAATTGAAAATCCGGAATGGCGACAAGCACGTCCAAATCGGCCGGTGGTTCGATACGCAGAACATCGGCGTGGGTTCCGTCCCATACGGCAGTAACGATACCGCCAAAAAGCGAAGCGCCTACATTGTCGGGATGATCCTCCAGTGCGGTTGCCATATCGAACAGCTTTGCTTGATCCAAAGGCGATCCGATCAGCAGGTTGGCGGCGAACAGCGCTCCGACGATTGCCGAAGCGCTGCTCCCAAGCCCGCGGGTAAGCGGAATATCCGAATACATCGAAAGTTCCAATTCAGGAACAGTAACGCCTGCCTCGGCAAAAACCGATTGGGCTGCTTTATAGATCAGGTTGGTTTTGTCTTGAGGCAATCCCGTCATTTCATTTCCGTAAAAATGAAAAACCGTCGTTTCCGCGGGTTTCATTTCAAGATAGGCGTAAAGGGAAAGCGCCATCCCCAGCGTGTCGAAGCCAGGGCCCAAATTTGCCGTACTGGCCGGCACCTTCACTCGCACCCCTTCTCTGCGAATCATGCCTGTGCTCCCTGAAGCTTGGCGATTGCCGCCAACACGGCTTCTTCCGTATCCTGCACGACGAGAGGCTCTCCGCCCACGCTTTTGATCGCGATGTTCGGATCTTTCAGACCGTGGCCGGTCAATACGCAAACTACCGTCTCGCCGCCTTTAAAATAGCCTTCCCGTTTCAGCTTGTATACGCCGGCAATGGAAGCAGCCGAAGCCGGCTCGGCGAAAATCCCTTCGCGGGAAGCGATCGTGCGGTAAGCGGCCAAAATTTCTTCGTCGGTCACATAATTGATTTGTCCGCCCGATTCTTCGGCCGCGGCAACCGCCGTTTTCCAGCTTGCCGGGTTTCCGATGCGAATTGCTGTCGCAATCGTTTCCGGCTCAAGGATTGGCTTGCCTTTCACGATCGCCATAGCTCCTTCCGCCTCAAAGCCGACCATGCGCGGCAACGAAGATGATTTGCCGGCCGCAAAGTACTCTTTGAAGCCTTTCCAGTAAGCCGAGATATTCCCGGCATTCCCAACCGGAATCGCCAAGACGTCAGGCGCTTTACCGAGCTGGTCGCACACCTCAAAAGCCGCGGTTTTCTGGCCTTCGATCCGGTACGGGTTCACGGAATTTACCAGCGTAATCGGATGTTTGGCGGTAATGTCACGGACAATTTCAAGCGCACGGTCGAAATTGCCTTCGATAGCAATGACTTTAGCGCCATAAATCATGGCCTGAGCCAATTTTCCAAGCGCAATATTGTTATTCGGGATCAGCACGATGCAATCGATGCCCGCGCGTGCGGCATAGGCGGCGGCGGCGGCCGAGGTATTGCCCGTCGAAGCGCACATGATCGTGCGGCTCCCCTCTTCCACCGCTTTGGCAACGGCCATTACCATACCACGGTCCTTAAAGGAACCCGTAGGATTAAGTCCCTCGTATTTAAAGTAAAGATCCAGTCCCAGTTCCTCCGATAAGTTTTCGGCCCGGACCAGCGGCGTGTTACCTTCTTGCAGCGTGAGGGCCGGCGTTTTGTCGTTCACGGGCAAGTATTGTTTGTGCGTTTCCAGCAAACCTAGATATCTCATGCGATGAACCCCTTTATGTGAATTTTATTAGCCTTCAACCCGGTACACGCTTTTGATCCGATGAATAACATCAAGCGATTCAAAATGATTGAGCACCTTATCCATGCTTGCTTTGCTGGCGTTATGGGTCACGATCATGATTTCTGCCCCAGGTAGATTCGTATTCGGCGTTTGGACCACCGATTCAAGGCTGACCTCAAACTCCGCAAACACCTGCGTGATTTGAGCAAGTACCCCGGCTTTGTCGTCGACGTGGAGTAAAATAAAGTTCTTATATGCGATCTGTTCGTCGCTTTTCAGCTTCTTCGGCTTGTAAGGAACGATTGCTTTCAGGCCGTTTACGCCCAGTTTCAAATTCTTCACGACCGCGACAAGATCAGCCACGACGGACGTCGCCGTAGGCAGTTCCCCGGCACCCGCTCCGTAAAACATCGTCTCGCCCACCGCTTCGCCGAACACATAAACCGCGTTGAACACCCCGTTTACCGCCGCGATCGGATGCGTCTTTTTGACCATCGTCGGCTGCACGGTAATGCTGAATTCCTCATCCTGCCGGTCGGCGATGCCCAGCAGCTTCATTTCGTAACCAAGTCTTTTGGCGTACAAAATATCCTCTTTCGATATGGAAGAAATGCCGCGGACTTGCACATCCGCAAGCTCCACATTCGCCCGGAATCCCAATGTGCTCAGGATCGCCATTTTTCTGGCCGCATCCAAGCCTTCCACGTCGGAAGTAGGATCCGCCTCGGCATACCCAAGCTGCTGCGCTTCCTCAAGCGCATCCTCATACGATGCGCCCTCCTGGCTCATTTTGCTCAAAATATAATTGGTCGTTCCATTAACGATCCCCATGATCTTCATAATCCGATCGGAAGAAAAGCCCTCAATCAGCGTGCGGATAATCGGAATGCCGCCGGCAACGCTTGCCTCATAAAAAACATCGCATTGATTTTCCATTGCTTTGGCCAGAATTTCGGAGCCATGCAGCGCCATTAAATCCTTGTTGGCCGTAACGATATGTTTCCCGCGTTCCAGCGCCTCAAGAATATAGGTCTTGGTCTGCTCAACGCCGCCCATAACCTCTACGATCACGTCGATTTCAGGGTCGCGGATCACTTCCCACGGATCCTCCGTCAATTTGCTGCGGTCCACCTCGATGTTTCTGATTTTATCCAACGTCTTAACCGCGATTTTCTCAATAAGAATCGGAGAACCGACCTGACGGCTTAAATCCTCCTGATTCCCTTCCACAATCCTGACGACGCCGGTTCCGACCGTGCCAAGACCAAGCAGACCTACTTTTACCGGTTTCACTCGCAATCCCCTCCCGTTGCCCTCATGCGCTCTATCTCTAAAATCCGCTTAACCTTGCCCGACGATTTGCGTTCTCTTTACGCCGGGAATTCCCTGCAGCATTTGCAGCATATCATCCAATTCTTCCGTCAAACGCGAGGTTTCCACGGAGATGACCACATTCGCTTTCCCCTGCAGCGGGATGCTCTGATTGATCGTCAGGACATTTCCTCCCGAACCGGCAATCAGCGCAAGCACCTTGGAAAGAATGCCCGACCGATGCTCAAGATCAAAGGAAACGGTCACGATGCTCTCACGTTCAATCTGGTTAAGGAGGTGAATTCCATCCTTATATTTATAAAAAGCGCTGCGGCTTAATCCAACCTGCATCACGGCTTCATGAACCGTCTTCGCATCTCCGGCGGCAAGCAGTTGTTTCACTTGCAGCGTCTTCACTACGGCTTCCGGCAAAATGTCCTCTCGGACCAAATAATAACGTTCCTTCACAAACGTCCTCTCCTTAGAGACTATTGTATTCATATAGTGGACATTATAACGAATAAAAAAGGTTCCGGCAATCCCTTTCGGCACAAATCGGCGCGGAATTTTTTATGAACATTGCTATGTAAAACAAAGAAAAGCACCAAACGGTGCTCTTCTTCAACTCAATAATAGTAACTGCTGCCCTCTACGAATTCGAACTCGAAATCGCCGATCCGGACGATGGTGCCGTCTTTGGCCCCGCGGTTCCGCAGCTCCTCGTCCACACCCATATGTCTGAGCGTTCTGGCGAGCTTCAAAATCGCATCATGCGAATTCAGCTGCATCCGTTTCATCATCCGCTCGATTTTCGCGCTTTCCACCACGAACATTTCGTTCTCCCGCGTGATCGTAAAGCTGTCATCCTCCGCCTTATCCAGCTTGTATATCTTGCGCTCGCTGAGCTCGGTGACTTCTTCAATTGCAGGGGCCTCCGGAATTTGATCCAGCATATCCGCCGCGCGGTACATTAATTCCTGCACGCCTTGGCGCGTCAGAGAAGAAATCGGCATGATTTCCACATCGTCCCGGACGGCCTTGACCTGCTCGCGGAATTTCTCCAAATTGTCCGCGGAGTCCGGCATATCCATTTTGTTGGCGGCAATGATTTGCGGACGATTCTCCAAATCGACGTTATATTGGCGGAGCTCTTCATTGATCTTCATCCAATCGTCAAACGGATCGCGGCCTTCCGAACCGGCCATATCCACGACATGGATTATCAGCCGCGTCCGCTCCACATGACGCAAAAATTCATGCCCGAGTCCGACCCCTTCGTGAGCGCCTTCGATCAGTCCAGGCAAATCGGCCATAACGAAGCTTCTGCCCTCATCAACGTCAACTACGCCAAGATTCGGTGTAATCGTCGTAAAATGATAGGCGCCGATTTTAGGCTGCGCGGCGGATACCACCGATAGGAGCGTTGATTTCCCCACGCTTGGGAAACCAACGAGCCCCACATCCGCCATCACTTTCAGTTCCAGCACGATCCAGCGCTCTTCGCCTTCTTCCCCGTGTTCCGCCAGCTCCGGAGCCGTGTTGTTCGATGTGACGAAGCGGGTATTGCCGCGTCCCCCACGTCCTCCGCGGGCGACGACGATCTGCTGGCCGTGCCGCGTCAAATCGGCGAGCACTTCCTGCGTGTCGTCATCGATGATGACCGTGCCCGGAGGAATCCGCACAACCATGCTCTCGGCATTGGCGCCGTGCTGGCTTTTGTTGCGTCCCTTCACGCCGCGCTCAGCCTTGAAATGCCGCTGGTAGCGGAAATCCATCAACGTCCGCAGACCTTCGTCCACACGAAAAATGACGTCGCCGCCCCTGCCGCCGTCGCCGCCGGCCGGTCCGCCTTCCGGCACGTATTTTTCCCGGCGAAAAGCAACGATACCGTCACCGCCGTCGCCGCCCTTGACATAAATCTTAGCTTTATCTACAAACATTCATTCACCTCATTTAAATTTCGCAATGCATCCTCAGCCAATAAGAAGACGACTTCGAATCGACCTGTTCGGCGCGCACCTTTTTGCCCGATATCCATTCTTCAATGTGTTGCTTCAGGCTCTCCGCGTTCCCCGGCGAGTTCAGTTGATCGAAACGGATCAGCACCTCATTGTTCTCCGTGGTTATCGATATTTTGAGCTGCAGGATTTCACCCCATGATGACCGGCCGGTAAACTGATAGACCCTCACTGTCTCGATAATCGCTTCGGTCAGTTCTTCCGCGTCTTCCGCAGACAGCAGCTTACCCAGCTGCAGGTCGTCTTCAATCTCGATCTCAAGTTGAACCGAACGGTTAACCTCGCGGAACGATTGCAGATAGAAGATCAGAGACGGAATTCCGAGTCTGGAGATTTTGCTCTCTGCAGCCATTCGTCCTTTTATTCTTTCCACGCAGTCGGCCAGTTTATCAATTTTGCCGAGCTTAATATACCCGTACAATATTTGCAAATCGTTCATCCAGTCATGGCGATGATGACCAAGCGTCGCCGTAGCCGTTCGCTGGATAGATTCCAGCAAATGCTTCCGCTCCTCCGCCGCCTGTTTTCCGGTATGCCGTATGTACCACCAGAAAATAGCCAGCAAACATAATCCCAATATAACATGCCCGATCGGCGATTGGGCGAAATAAATAAGGACCAGACACGCAATTATCAACAGCAGAACAATGGCCGGCGCCGTGAACCGATGTTTCATGAGTTTCCCCGTTCCTCTAACAGATTGGGTGCGATTTCCACCCTGACATCAATACCCAGTATATCATAACCTCGTCCTAATATCGCTACAACAATCCGCCTAATGCTAAAATAACCCCACACAAAGTGGGGCTGTGCTCTGAAGCCTATTCAGGCGCTTGTGGAACCCCAGGGACTTCTTTCTCACAAAAAAGCCCCGGCACCAAAAGTGCCAGGGACTTTTATAAGCATCCTAAGAACCAATCAGCTCTTAAGCTTCGACTGTTGCCGCTACAGGAGCGGTTTCCACAGGGTAGACGCTCACTTTTTTACGATCGCGACCCCAACGTTCGAATTTTACAACGCCGTCAACTTTCGCGAACAGCGTATCGTCCGAACCGATGCCTACGTTCGTTCCCGGGTGGATTTTCGTTCCGCGTTGGCGAACGAGAATGCTTCCGCCCGTAACGGTTTGTCCGTCAGCACGTTTAACGCCAAGGCGTTTCGCGATGCTGTCGCGTCCGTTCTTTGTGGAGCCTACGCCCTTTTTCGAAGCGAATAACTGGAGATCCAATTTCAACATAGTAGTCTACCTCCTTCTTCAAATATTAACGTTCTGTATCTGAATATACTCGTCGTACGTTTCTTCGATAGTCTCCAACATAACGACTAAGGAAGCAAGCAGCAACTGAGCCTTATCAAACGCCTCCGGCTGAACCTCAAGCGGAAGACTCGCGCTCAAGAACCCATCCTTCATCCTTGAATTCATCACAATTCCCGCAAGCGATTCAATGGAATTCACCGCACCTACGGTAACGGCGGAAACCCCGGCACACACGATATCTTCGCCGCGATCGGCAAAACCCGCATGACCTTCTACTTTGAATCCCTCGATGTCGTTATTTTCCCTGCGCAAAACGGAAACGATAATCACTTACCGCACCTTCTTACGCTTGGATTTTCTCGATAGTCACTTTAGTGTAAGGTTGACGATGACCTTGCTTCTTGTGGTAGTTTTTCTTCGGTTTGTATTTGTATACGATCACTTTTTGGCCTTTGCCGTGTTTTTCGACTTTCGCCGTTACACTTGCGCCGGATACCAATGGAGCTCCCGTCACCAATCCTTCACCTTTAGAAACTGCCAATACACGGTCGAACGTCACGCTTGCGCCGTCTTCTGCGTTCAATTTTTCGATGTACAGAACATCGCCTTCTTGAACACGGTATTGTTTACCGCCGGTTTCAATAATTGCGTACATTTGCTTGCACCTCCTCATGTCTCAGACTCGCCTGATTCAGGTGCACCCTGCAAAAAGAGGATGTCTTTCGAACCCGATCGGAGCGGTTACAGCATGTGCACAAGCTCACTCATGACACATACTCAAATATAATATCATGGGGCACACGGAATATCAATTTATTTTTAACGGAGTTAAGCTCCGCAGGTTTTAAATTCAAAAGTCACGGACGAGAGTTCCAGACTACATTTTCCTCGCGAATTCTTTTACGGGTCATTTCCAACAGCCCGAGCTTGGTCCAGCCCAAAATATGATGCTGCGTCCGGTCGCCGTACATGGATTGCTCCAGCTTGTCGCATACCGCATCACGGTGTTCGTCGCTCTCCATATCGATAAAATCGACGATAATGATCCCCCCGGTGTCCCGAAGCCGGATAAGCCGCGCCATTTCCTGTGCCGCTTCCAAATTGGTCCGGAAAACGGTATCCTCGAGATTTTCGCCCCCGGTAAATTTCCCGGTATTGACGTCGATCACGGTCAGCGCTTCCGTCGTGTCCCAAACCAGGTAACCGCCGCCGGGAAGCCATACCTTTCTTTGAAAATCCCGATCCAGCTGAGGTTTCACATCATAGTGCTCAAAAAGCGCAGCGGTCCCGTTATAAACAACGATCCGCGGGGATTCGCCCGGCAGCATTGCCTGCAGAAAAGCCAACGCTTCCTGCGCCTGATCCGAACAATCCATAATCAGCTCGTCCGTCTCCGGACTGTATACATCCCGCATCAATCTTTGAACCATGCTGAGGTCCTGATGCAAAAGAGCAGGCGCCTGAGCCTTTTTTGACTTGTCCAAAATGGAGTTCCACTGTCCGCGAAGCTGAGACAAGTCCTCGGCAATCGCCTCCGGCTCTTCGTACTCGGCGATCGTACGCAAAATAAGCCCTTCCGCTTCGGTGCGAATCTCTTCGCCAATGGATCTTAGCCGCTGCTTTTCTTCTTCCTTGCCGATTTTCTTGGATACGGCGACATATCCCGCCGTAGGCATGTATACAATCCACCGCCCAGGCAGTGAATAATGCGTCGTCACTCTCGCCCCTTTATTTCCGATTGCCTCCTTGATCACCTGCACAACCATCTCATGACCAGGCCTCAGCAGCTCGGTAATGGACGGCTTTTGCTTCGGCTGCTTGTCGAGATGCGGACGCAGCACGTCATCGATATAAAGGAATGCGTTTTTCTTCTGTCCGATATCCACAAAAGCCGCCTGCATGCCGGGAATGACATTCACGACTTTTCCTTTTATAAAACTGCCAACCAGTCCCCTATTCTGAGAACGCTCCGCCGCATACTCTACCAGTCTGCCGTTTTCCAGAAGCGCCATCTCGGTAGAGCCGGGCTCGCAGTGAACAATCATTCTTTTCATGATCTCACCCTTCGTCTACGTTCTAACAGAAACATTGTCCCATTTATTATACCATGACTTCCCCTTTTAGGCTTCGGGCCCCCCTTTTAAGTAAGAGGTGATCACCCTCTGTTCCGGCACAACGGCAACGATATTCCCTTGATGATTCATTACATATATAAAATGGTATTTTTCCCGTTTAAACAGACGTAAGATATGGTCCAAAGGTTTCGACTTGTCCGCGATTATCGGTTGAGCCAGACTCCCGTGCAAAAGATGCCTGGAAAAACTCCGGTCCCGGCTCATCAGAAAACGCAAAAAACGATATGGAATGTTGCGGTAATCCGCAAAATTGGAGTACAAAAGGAAGATGCCGATCATCAGCAGATTCAGCTGCATACCCCCTTGTCCCCCAAGAAAAGGCATGACCGCATAAAGGATAACCAGTAGGCTGAACAATAAGCTGACTCTAAGCGACCAGATGAGCGCAGCATGATAAGGAAGGGCGAAGCTGTAGACGGCTTGGCAGACTTTTCCGCCGTCCAGAGGCAGAATCGGCAGCAGGTTAAACAAAGCGATAAGCAGGTTGCTCTGCACAAAATAAAGCAGAAACGGCCCGTCCCAAATCCCGGCGGCATGTACAAGCCAGCTCGCGCCGATCAGCAGTAAATTTTGCATAGGGCCTGCCAAAGCAATGGCGATCTCTTTCCAACCCGTCAAATAGCCGGTATCGTCCATCACGGCCACACCGCCAAAAGGAAGCAGCTGCACCGACAGAACGGTAACTCCAAAGATCCTCGCCGCCGCAATATGTCCAAGCTCATGAATAAAGACGATCACAAACAGCGCAAGCAGTTCCAGAAAATGCCCCGTCAAAACCGAGGCTAGCATAATGATGACGAACAGGGGATGAAACGAAATCGTGATGCCGCCCCATTTAATCAAAAGGTATCACATCCGCAGGATCAATATATTGGTCGTTCTTTTTCAAGGCAAAATATAGCGTGGTCAGCGGCGGTTCCGACACCGGAGCAAGCGTGCCCACAGGATCGCCGCCTTCCAGCCAATCACCTTTCTCGACGGAAACCTGATCCAAGTGGCCATAGATCGACACATACCCGCCGGCATGCTGAACAGTCACCGTCCGGCCCGTCAACGCATCCTGAGTTACGGTTAGGACCCGCCCGGTCTCCACGCTTTTTACCAGTGATCCTTGACCCGCTTCATCATTCGGGATAATCTCCACCCCCTTCAAGCTGAGAGCAAAGGAACCGGCAAGCGTCCCGCCGAGCGGAGCGGTAAATGCCCCCGAGGCGCCGACCTTAATTCCTTTTTCATCTCGATGCTTAAAGATCGGTATAAATGAAGGGGCGCCGCCGAAATTACGTTCGTACCAAGCTTGGGCAGCCCCAAAATCCATCTCCTCGGTCAGCGACTGGGCGACAAAAGCGCGAAAGGGCAGCGACCAGGAAGGCTGGTACCGCTCCATGCCCCAAATCCCGGCAAACAGTATGCCGGAGATCACGAGACGAACCAGCAATGCCCTCATAAAAGGGTGCCGCTTGCCGCCCTCTATATCATCCCCGCCCGTCCCCGAGCTAAAACGGCTTCCCGTTTCTTCCCACCGTCCCTGACCCATTTTCCACAGCAGTTCGGGATCCGGCTCCTCTCCGTTTGAGACAATCGGAGCTTTCGCCGGGACCGCATACCTAATATTACGTGCTACCGACTGGCCCGCTTGTCCCTTCCTATGCTCCGGGGGGATCGTTCCAACGGCATCCTCCATCGTCAGTTGCCGGATACGTTCTTCCCTCCGCTTCTTCACGTTTGACTTCACGCTCATTATTCTCATCCCCCGGTCAACTTGTTCTCATATAAAGAAAGTCTTCAACTACGAAATGTTTCCTAAACCTTAGTCCGGCCGTCCTATCCCGCACCGTGTTGTACTTATACATATGAACAGCTTGGCCGGAATATGAACAAGCTTAGAGGTTAGTGAAGGAGGAACTACCCGTGCCTTTTGCTCATCCAATCGTTGATATTGCCGGATTATCTCATTTAACGAGTAGAGGAGAATAACCCACCCGGGGCATAGCGACCACTAATGTTCCGACACAGCACCATGTTGCATAATACGCATCATTTTTGACGGTAATGGGCCGCTGCATCCTGTTTTGTTGCAGAAAGTGCAACATTCAGCACGGGATGGCAGCCAAAAGGTGGCATTAGGCTTAAATTTGCTGCACTTAGTACAACATTTCATGCGTTTCCCCGGATTATGGCTCAAAATGATGTATGAAATACAATATTGACGGTCGCCTTTGCCGCCGGATGGTCCCCTCTAAAGAATCTGCTTAATCCAAACCATCCGGCGGCAACAGCGATCGCAGGCCCAAGCTTTCTCGCAGGTACAAATAAGCACCACATATAGTTGTTCTTCAAAAGGAACTACGTCCCACCCGCCTCTTTAGGCAGCAAAAAACCGGCGCCAGAGCACCGGTTGCTTTATTCCACCTTATACTTTTCCTGATGCAGCATAATACTAAACGCAAGCCCAATACAGAGCATGTTGATCAGCAGCGAAGTACCCCCGTAGCTGATAAACGGGAGTGTGATTCCGGTAATCGGCATCAAGCCAATCATCATCCCCACGTTCTCAAAAATCTGAAACAGGAACATGGCGACGATACCGACGATCATATACGCGCCCCGTTTGTCGATACAGTGCAGAGCAATAAGGATCATCCTATAGATAAACAAGAAGTAGACCAGCAACAGCACCGAAGCCCCGAGAAAGCCGAACTCCTCCCCAACCACGACAAAGATTGAATCTGAATATGGATAAGGAACAAACTTTTTGTTTTTCAGCTCGCCTTTCATATATCCGTCGCCAAGCAGTCCGCCGGACCCGATCGCGATTTTGGCATAGTTGGACTGGTGTTTGTCATCGCTCGAGGCTTGATCCGGATTAATAAACGTATTGATCCGCTGATACCAATGCAGCTTCTCATGCTTCTCCATGTAATCGTGAATCTGCTGATTATATGCGGTAAAAAGCGTGACAAACAAAATGAGCGCCGCAACAATCGCCGTGAGAGCAATCAAAACGTGGCTGTATTTGGCGTTGCCGATCCACAGCATGGCGACAAGCACGACAAGATAAATAATGGCGTTCCCGAGATCGGGCTGAATCAGTACAAGCAGGAAAGGCAGGAGCGTGACGAGCGAGATCGGGACAATATCGCGCCGAAACCGCAGGTTTTGTCCTTCCCTCTGCCCCAGCAAATAAGCGGTAGTTAAAATCAAAATGACTTTGACCAACTCGGCCGGCTGAAATTGCAAGCCGCCCGGAAGCTTGAACCAGCTGCGGGCCCCGTTGATTTCCGGAGCAAAGAGATAGACCAGCACAAGCAGCACGCAACCAGCAGCGTATGCATACCAGCTATAACGCAAAAGGGTACGGTAATCCACCAGCGCCAGACCGAAAACAACAATAAAGCCGGCGATATAAAAGAAGACGGTCTTTAGATCGTATCCTTGGAACTCGCCTTGATAAGGAGCGATCGCACTGCGAACCAGCAGGGTGCTGAACAGCATGAAAACCGCCAGGATCCCCACCATAATCCAATCCATTTTCTTAATTTTAAAAAACAATGAAGATCAACCCATTCCGAAAAACTTCTTGAAGCGCGTAAATACACCCTTTTTCTGATCCAGCAGCATCAGCGGCACGGTATCGCCTAAAATGCGGCGTGCAATGTTGCGATAGGCAATGGCTGCCGAAGAATCCGGATTCATGACGGTAGGCTCCCCGCTGTTTGCGGCTTTGATGACGAGTTCATCATCCGGAACGATTCCGATCAAGTCGATATTCAGCACTTGCAGGATTCCTTCGATATCCAGCATATCTCCGGCTTTCATCATGTTAACTTTGATCCGGTTCACGATCAATTTCGGCGAGCCGATGTGCGAGCTTTCCAGCAAGCCGATGATCCGGTCGGCATCGCGAACGGCCGCATGCTCCGGGGTTGTTACGACAATGGCCTGATCGGCCCCGGCAATCGCGTTTTTGAACCCCTGCTCAATTCCGGCAGGACAATCGATAATGACGTATTCGTAATCCTTTTTAAGTTCCAGGATAATATCCTTGACTTGCTCCGGCGTAATTGCGTTTTTATCTTTCGTTTGCGCTGCGGGAAGCATGTACAGCTCATCAAAACGCTTGTCCTTGACGAGCGCTTGGTTCAGCCGGCATCGTCCTTCGGCCACATCGATTAAATCGTAGATAATCCGGTTTTCGAGCCCCATCACGACATCCAAATTGCGCAGGCCGATATCGGTATCGACCAAACACACCTTTTTGCCAAGCAGCGCCAGCGCCGTACCGATATTGGCCGAGGTCGTTGTTTTGCCGACGCCTCCCTTGCCCGACGTGACAACGATAGCTTCTCCCATCATTTACACCCCTTTAAACACGTTGAAATCCGGTCTGACCCGGGTCATATTGATGATCTTATCAATCTGCATTTTGCCATCCAGCAAGAAAGCAAACTCCATGCTGGTTTCGCGATTCCCCCATTCGTCCGGCGGCCTGCTGATCGTTTCGGCGATTCTTAGCTGCGTCGGAGCGAGATAGGAAGCCGCGATGACCGCCTTTTCATTACCGTCAACTCCCGCATGGGCCATCCCTCTTAAAGCGCCAACAATCATAATATCCCCGGTACAACTGATCGCCCCCCCGGGATTTACGTCTCCGAGGAATAACAGATTACCTTCATGGCGAAGCACTTGTCCCGAACGAACGATCCCCGCAATGGTATCGAAGCGGCCCTCCTCGTTTTCGCGGACTTTAAGCGCCGGCGTCTCGATAGAGCGGACAAGCAAATTGCCTTTTTGCTTCAATATATCAAGAATCAGCTCTTTTTGATCTTCCGTTACCAAGCGGTTTCCGAGCTTTACATCGACATGAATGATAGGTCCGGTCAAAATGTTCTGGTGGGTATGCTCTAATTTAAAACGAAGCTCCTCCAGAAGAATTGAAAAATCGCACTTGTCGTCCAGCAGGAAAACCAGGCCATCCTTCATGCCTTTAATCGTCACGTGGTTGGATTTTACTGTCATAAGCCTGTCCCTCCCTCCTATTCAATTCGCGCAAAAACTCGGAAGTTCCTGCTTGGCGCGAGGAAAAGTCCGGGAGTCAAGCATTCTCTTCGGGGGAGCGTCTCTTGGATATCAGCTCCATTTGGCGCCGCATCGGAACGTAAATCAAAAGCGCAAACAAAAACTGCACGAAAACATCCGGAATAATGTGGTTCATCAGCGCCCAGGTGTACGGCTCGTGCGTAAGCTCAAACAAAGAATAGGTTCCGAACAGAATCGAGTCGAGCAAAACGCTACCGAGCAGGACGATGATCATCATCAGCGGAAGGGGCGCCCGCTGCGACCGGGACAACAATCCCATCAAATAGCAGGTTAACCCCATGGCAAAGGAATAAGGGCCGATCATGGCTCCGTAAAACACGATGTCCTGCAGCAATCCGAAAGAAAGTCCAAGCAAAAGTCCCATATGCCGGTCGTGATACACCGAGAAAAACAAGATGCCTACAAATACCAGATGCGGGATCACCCTCGTCTGCCAACCCGGCGGAATCAGCCATGGAACGATCGATCCTTCAAGAATAAACAGGACAAAAAGCAGCAGAATCAGAATGAACTTTCGTTTTCTCACTGCTCCTCACCATCCGGTACGAACACGACAAACAATTCCTTCCAGTCCGTAAAGTTGGCCGCCGGTTCAATCGAAGCCGTATAAGTAAGTCCGTACTCTCCAACCGCAATGTCCTTCACCTTGCCGACCACAATGCCGCGGGGGAATGTACCGCCGATGCCTGACGAAACGACCACATCCCCTTCCTTGATCGGCTTGGGATCTTGAACCCGGCTCATCAGGAACATGTTCTTGTTCTTATCGAACGTTTCAATCATCCCGAACACGTCGTTCTCCTTGCCCTGTACCGTAACGGCGATTCCGTTCGAGTTCGGATCCTTGGCGTCCATGGAGGTAGCAAGCTTGACCGTCGAAGTAAAGTTGCTGACATGGCTTACCACACCGACCAGTCCTTTATCCGAAGCTACGGCCATGCCTTCTTTTACGCCTTCGCGCGCGCCGATGTTCACAACGATCGTCCGGTTCACCGGATCATCGTTAACGCTGACAACTTGGGCGATTTTCCAAGTATAATCGTACTGTTCTTTCTGCGCATTCGTGAAGTCGAGTTCCTTCTGCAGGCGTTTATTCTCCTGGTCGATCCAGTTGTACGTGGCCTTATCCCGCGTGTAATGGGCAAGCGCAATTTTAAGCTGCTCGTTTTCTTCCTCCAGCGCACGCAGGTTTGAGATATCCTCAAACAAGCCCGCTACATAGCTAGCGGGCTTGTAAAACACGTACTGCACGAAGCCGACGGTGTCTTTCACGAACTTCTCCGGCCACGACAAGGCGTTTCTCGGGCCTAATGTAAATCCCATGACCGCAATAAATAAAATGAGTCCCATCAATAAAACGAATAATCTTTTGTTGCCAAGCAGCTTAAACAGTTTAAGCACCCTCCAACCTACCATTTTTCTATGAGTAAAACGGCTCGGCCGCCCACAAGGTTACAAAGGCGGCGCCGTTTTATCTATGGAGTGTCTTCTAGCATGCGAGCTTAACGTTGTCTGGCCCGAAAAGCCGAACTGCTCTTCGATTTAAACAAGTGAATGTTGTCGAGCGCTCTGCCGGTACCGATCGCAACGCAATCCAGCGGATTCTCCGCGACGATGACAGGCATGCCCGTCTCGCTAGCCAGCAGTTTGTCCAGATTACGCAGGAGCGCCCCTCCTCCGGTAAGAACGATCCCCCGGTCCATAATGTCGGCGGCAAGCTCCGGCGGACATTTCTCAAGGGTGACTTTGACGGCATCAACAATCGCGCCCACCGTATCGCTGAGCGCATCGGAAATTTCATCCGAGGTGATGGTGATCGTCTTAGGCAGGCCGCTCACGAGATCACGCCCGCGGATTTCCATCGTTTCCACCTGTTCCAAGGCCAGGGCGGAACCGATGTCCATCTTCATTTGCTCAGCGGTTCTTTCCCCAATCATCAAATTATATTGCCGTTTGATGTATTGGATGATCGCTTCATCCATTTCATCGCCGGCAACGCGGACGGATTTGCTGGTAACGATGCCGCCAAGCGAAATAACCGCGACTTCGGTTGTGCCGCCGCCGATATCCACAACCATGCTGCCCGTAGGTTCCCAGACAGGCAGATCGGCTCCGATCGCCGCGGCAAAAGGTTCTTCAATCGTGTAGGCTTCGCGTGCGCCGGCTTGCTTCGTAGCGTCCTCAACCGCGCGCTGTTCAACAGCAGTAATTCCCGAAGGAACGCAGACCATAACGTTAGGATGGCGTTGAAACAGCGAGCGTTGTTTCTGCGCCTGACTGATAAAGTATTTAATCATCGTAGCCGTCGTATCGAAATCGGCGATAACTCCATCTTTCATCGGACGAATCGCACGAATGTTGCCTGGGGTTCTGCCGATCATTTTCTTGGCGGACTCGCCAACAGCGACAATGTTTTTGGTATCGGTATGAATCGCAACTACCGACGGTTCTCTCACAATAATTCCTTTACCGCGCGTATAAACCAGCGTATTCGCTGTCCCTAAATCAATACCCAAATCTTTTGTAAAGCCACCTAACATGATGTTATCTTCCTTTCCTTCTGTATCTAATCAATTATATTACATCAAGCCCTGCTCCTTCAAACTGACGAATTTCCCGTCTCCGATCACGACGTGGTCCAGTACGTCGATTCCTACGATTTCCCCCGCCTGGCACAGTCTTTTGGTCATTCGGATGTCTTCCGCGCTTGGCGTCGGATCTCCGCTTGGATGATTGTGCGCACAGACGACGGACGCGCTGCTGCATTTGATTGCGGCGCGGAACACCTCGCGCGGATGAACGATAGAAGCGTTCAGGCTTCCGATAGAAAGCGTCTCCTGAGCAATGATATGATTTTTCGTATTCAAAAAAAGGCAAACAAAATGCTCTTTCTGCAAGTAGCGAAGCTGTTCCATGAGATGGTCTGCCGCATCCTTCGGACTGCGAATCACCATCGTTTCCGGCAGTTTGGTTCTGGCCAGCCGCTGCCCAAGTTCAATTCCCGCCTTGAGCTGAATCGCCTTGGCCGGTCCGATTCCCTTCAGTTTCAGCATCTCTTCCACGCTTAAATCCACCAGGCCGCGAAGGCCGCCGATTCCGGCTAGCATACGCTGCGCCATATGAACCGCAGATTCGTGACGCGTTCCCGTGCGAAGCAGTATCGCAAGAAGTTCCGCATGGCTGAGCGCTCCGGCTCCGTATTGGATCATCCGCTCGCGCGGCCGTTCCTCCGTAGGAAGATCCCTTAGCATATAGGGTGTAGATTGCATAAATATCCCTCGCCTCCGAATGTTTTGGCAAAGCCTCAAGCTTGAGCAAGACTTCGTCGTCCAATCATCGGAAGGATATGCTTTATCACTTCCACTTTCAGATAAGAACACTACAATACGCGAATGCCGAACTCCGACAGCATCTCGACCAGAAGAGACAGCGGTAAACCCACAACGTTAAAGTAGCACCCTTCAATCCCGGTCACGATCGTAGCGCCAAGGCCCTGAATCGCATAGGCCCCCGCCTTGTCCAATCCTTCGCCGCTGTTCGCGTAAGCCGCAACCTCTTCGGGCGACAAAGGCCTCATCGTAACCAGGGTAGAGCGAAAATCGATTTTTTGTTTCCCGGTAAAGCCGTCTATGCAAGCTACCCCGGTAAATACCTGATGGTTTCTGCCTTGCAGGGAGTTCAGCATTTCCGCCGCCTCCTGACGGTTCCTCGGTTTGCCAAGCACGACTCCGTCTCTTACCACAATCGTATCGCTTCCAACAATGACGACATCCCGTTTCGTGATATCCAAGCCGTGATAAACCGCCTCCGCTTTGCGCCCCGCCAGTTCCATCACAATTCGTTCCGGAGCCCATGTTTCTGGAGTTGTTTCGTCGGCATGGCTGGGAACGATATCAAACGGAATATTCAGGGATGCGAGAAGTTCGCGCCTGCGGGGAGAAGTCGAAGCAAGAATAATGCGGCGTACAGCTATGGAATCCAACAGCGGGACACTCCTTTTCTGACGAATTCAAGTCGTAAATGAGCCGTCATTTACAAGAAAAAACGGCTTCCAGCGCCTCTCTTTGGGCGGGCCCGTTTCTAAAACTGCGCGGAATCGACAACTTAACGCTGTCATCCTCGCCATTTTTTGACACTTTATTATTATACGGTTAAATCATTCCCAATACAAACACAAAAAAGGCGGGGGAAAGTATTTCCATTCCCCGCCTTTTCCAGTCATTCACTCGAGTTAATTGGATCGGTTGAATAGCATTTGTTCCGCCATGATAAACCGCATCGTCTCGTTTTGTACTTCCCAGAGCAGCGTTTTGGCTCCGCTTTTGTTGTATTCGGCCATTCCTTCCACGGCGCTGTTCATCGCTTTTTCCATCACGCCCGCCTCCGTCTCCTTATCCTGGGACCATTTGCCCCGGACGGCCGACGCACTCTCCGTCCACAGTTGGTGCTTTTGAATGATTTGCTGCATCTCGTCCGCTTTCTGCTCTTCCGGGACAGACCCGCTTAACAAGGAAGCGGATGACGAACTGAGCAGCCCTATAAGCTCGGCGCTTTGGGCCAAATAGCGCTCTAGAACGGCCGTATCCCCGTCAAATTGCAATGCGGCGGAAGCCGGCAGCGTGATTTCATGCAATATGAGGTGCACTCCCGCGGATTTTAGCTGGCCGCTAAGCAGCTTAGCCTGCTCCCGGTCCGTGGAAACCCCGGCGTATACGCGTTTTTCGTCCATCGAATCCCGCGCGGCCGCAACCCCGGAGGCTTGCAGCTCTTCCTGGGCCAATTGAACCCCCTGGGACGTGCTGAAAACACCGTATTGCAGAAAATAGTACGTTTGCTCCGGAAGAGCCAGATTGACTACCGGGATGTTTTTTTCGGGAGCATCTTCGTCCGTGGTTATCCCCTCAATCGGTCCCATGACGGAAACGTCGGCGGTTTCTTCCGAGGCAATCTTGTCGGAGGAGCCAAATCCCGGAATCGGGACGGTGACCTCCTGATTAAATATCGAAAGCACCACGAATCCGAACAGCACTCCCGTCAGGATAGCCCCGGTCAATGAGCCGGCCACCTTCCACCCGGAATTTTTCCGTGGCCGGGTCGGATATTCCTGGTAATCTTGAAGATAGCTGCTCCTGTGGTCCTCAAGTACCGGGCCGAGCGCATGATCTTCATCCGGGCGTTCGTCGTACCAATAGTTTTGCGGATATTCTTCGAACTCCCTGCGTTCACCTTGTGTTTCAAGCCTTGTTTGTCCATCCGGAAAAACGGCTACCCCCATGCCCATGTGATTCGTAAACGGATCTCCCCACTCTTCCGGCGCCTCCACCGCCCTGTAGGCGATTGGTTCCACGGGCACAAGCTCCGGCACTCCCCGTGTGTCCTCCACTTTTTGCGGGAATTCGACAATGCGAGTTTCCGGCATTCTTCGCGGCTCATCTCTGCCTGCCGCTGGGCTATCAGGCTGATCCGGCCGAATTTCCCGCCCTTGACCATCAAACCGGAATGTCATTTTGGCTTTGTTCACGGTCCGCACGCTCCTTGTCCATTCTTCTAACATACCATATGAACTTTGAGAGCTTTATATGCCATTTGCCGAGCGGGTTTGTCTTTCATTTTGGGCCGGTTTTGTTCCAAACGTAAAGAAAGAATGCTCCGAAGAGCATTCTTTGCGCCAGCTAGTATTCAGATAAGCCGACCCGGTTACTTCGATAATCCCTTGGCCAGTTCGTATCCTACTTTATAAATATCTCCGGCACCCATGGTAAGCACCAGATCGCCAGGCTGAATCCGTCCCTGCAAATCGGACAGCACATCCTGTTTCGTGGACAAATAACGCGCTCCGGCATTGCTGTTTTCCTTGATCAAGTCAACCAGCTTTGAGGAGTGAACGCCTTCGATCGCTTTTTCTCCGGCCGGCGAGTAAATATCGGTGATAATCACTTCGTCCGCGTCGCCAAACGCCCGGCTGAAAGCATCCAGCAGGAAGAAAGTCCGCGTATAACGCTGTGGCTGGAATACAGCAATGATCCGCTTACCGGTTGCTTTTGCGGCAGCAATCGTCGCCTGAATCTCCGTTGGATGATGCGCGTAATCATCGATGACCAGAATGCCGTCCGTTTCACCAAGGACCTGAAAACGCCGCTTGGCCCCGTGAAATTGATGGATCGCTCCGGCAATTGCCTCAAACGGAATCCCCGCCTCCAGGCATACGATAACGGTTGCCATAGCGTTATAAAGATTATGCCTGCCTGGCACGGACAACTCGATGGTTCCTAGCATTCGCTCGCCGTGGTTCATAGTAAACGAAACGCAGCGGTCGCCAAGCTCGATATCGCTGGCCGAATAGTCACATACCGTTTCGATGCCGTACGTGATGGTCCGGCTGTTCAGTTTGGGCAAAAGTTCACGAATGTTAGCGTCGTCTCCACAGATGACCGCTTTCCCGTCAGGCTTGATTTGGTTCAGGAATTGAACGTAAGCTTCCTTAAGCCGCCCGAAATCGCCGCCGTAATTTTCAAGATGATCGGCTTCGATATTCGTGACGACACCTAGCGAAGGGTGGTACTGCAGGAAGGAGCCGTCGCTCTCGTCGGCTTCCGCTACTACGAATCTGCCCTGGCCCGCTTTGGCATTGGTTCCAACATCCATGATTTCTCCGCCGATAATGTACGTCGGATCGGTTCCGCACTGTTCCATGACCAGCGCGATCATGGAAGACGTCGTCGTTTTTCCGTGCGCACCGGCAACCGCTACGCCGGTCCGCTCATTCAGCAAACGAGCCAGCATTTGCGAACGGTGCAGAATCGGAATGCCCTGCTCCTGCGCTTCAATGCGTTCCACGTTGTCTTGCGGCAGCGCGGTGGAGTATACGACCAAGTCAGCCCCATGGACTTGCTCCGCCGTATGACCGATATAAATTTTCGCCCCTTTGGCGGCGAGTTTCTCCGTAAGCTCTTGGGCAGCGACGTCCGATCCTGTCACCGTGTAGCCCATCTCCAGCATAACGCGGGCTATGGCACTCATGCCATAACCGCCGATGCCGATAAAATGTACGTGTTGTTCCGTTGTATTTAACAAAATGGTCACCAGCCTTTTTCAGAATCGGTTTGATGCAAAAGGGTTGCCCGCACATCCGAAATCATATACAGCGTGCCCGTCACCACCCCAAGATCTTCCCGTTCCGTCCGTGACTCCAAAAGCGAAAGGGCCTTTCTCCAGTCACGTTCTACGATGATTTCCAAATCCGCTTTCGCTTCCGTCCCCTTAAGTTCCGTCACGAGATCGTATAACGCCTCGGCATCCATTTTCCTGCGAAAATCGGGCTCGGTCAGAATAAGCGTATCCACTATTGGTAATATATGCTTTAAGTAGCCACGATGATGCTTATTGGCCAGCATCCCCATCATCAAATGCAGCTTGCGGTAACGGTAGACTTCAGGCAGGCTTTTCGCCAGTACTTCAGCCCCTTCCGGATTATGGGCGCCGTCCAGCACAATGCGCGGTTCGTCGCTCACCTGCTCCAAGCGTCCCGCCCAAAACGTATCGCGGAATCCTTTCAGCAGCGGTTCGTCCTCCAGAATGAAAGCCATATACTGTCTTAGTATTTCCAAAACCATCATAACGCCGGCGGCATTTTTACATTGATGTTCTCCCTGCAGACCGATCGTGAGATCAATCTCCCGAAATGGTCCGCGAAACCGGAGCATTTGCTCTTTTTCACCGAGCTGCTGCCGACCGAAAGAGAAGTTCTCCTCCATCAAGTACAAGGCCGAATGCTTCGCCGCTGCCGTTTCCTTCATGACAGCGACGGCTTCCGGCTGCTCCACGCAGCTGACGACCGGAACTCCCGGCTTAATAATTCCGGCTTTTTCGCGGGCGATTAATTCAATGGTGTCCCCAAGCACGTCCGTATGATCATATCCTATATTTGTAATTAATGATACGATAGGCGTCACAATGTTGGTAACATCCATCCTGCCCCCAAGACCGGTCTCCCATACCACGACATCGGGATAGCAAACTTCCGCAAAATACAAAATGGCAATCGCCGTGCTGACCTCGAACATCGTCGGCGATCCCTGTTCGGTTCCGGCAATTTCCCGCACGAGCGGAAGCACCCGGTTGGACAATTCCAGCAACGTCCGTTCAGGGATATCCGCACCGTTAAATTGAAACCGGTTGGTGAATTTGGTGATATACGGAGACGTAAACGTCCCCACCTGATAACCGCATGCCATCAGCGTACTGGTCAAAAAAGCGCAGGATGAACCTTTTCC
This sequence comes from Paenibacillus terrisolis, assembly GCF_056171975.1. Taxonomy (NCBI): domain Bacteria; kingdom Bacillati; phylum Bacillota; class Bacilli; order Caryophanales; family Paenibacillaceae; genus Paenibacillus; species Paenibacillus terrisolis. Next base: position 26,296 of record NZ_JBKFGG010000009.1, read on the forward strand.
GTTCGTTCCTGCCACATGGATGAACTTAAGCCTCCGCTCCGGATGCCCAAGCCGCTCCATCATGAGCTCGATCCGTTCCAGCCCCGGGCGGATTCCGAATGGAATCAGCCCATTAATCCAATCTACCGCTTCAGCATAACTTCCGATCTGCAGCGGTTGTATTTCTTCGTCGGTTTGATCCCCCATGCTAGTCACCTTCATCTATTTTGGTTTGCTTAGCCTTTCAATTCTTCGATCCGGGCCAGCACTTTATCGCGTTTTTCGCTATAGTCCGCCATTTTGGCGCGTTCTTCCTCGATCACCTTCGCCGGCGCTTTTGCAACAAAACCCTCGTTGGCGAGCTTTTTCTCCACGCGCTCCACTTCATTATTCAGGTTATCGAACTCCTTGTTCAAACGTTCGATTTCCTGCGCGATGTCGATAAGGCCGGAGAGCGGCAAATAAAGTTCGGCTCCGGTCACGACCGCGGTCATGGCTTTATCCGGCACGGCGGCCGATAATGAAGCCTCATATTCCGAGGTGTTGCAGAAGCGGCGAATATAATGCTCGTTGCGGCCAAGAATGTCCAGCAATTCTTCGCTGCCCGGTTTGACAAGCAGTTCGATCTTTTTGCTCATCGGCACGTTGACTTCGGCGCGAATGTTGCGGACCGAACGGATAATGTCGATCAAGAGACTCATTTCCTGAACGGCATCCGGTGCTTCCAGCGCCGGATCGTATTTCGGCCATTCCGCTAAGGTGACCGTTTCGCCACGATGCGGCAAATGCTGCCATATTTCCTCGGAAATAAACGGCATGAACGGGTGAATCAAACGCAGCGTACGGTCAAGCACAAAGCTAAGCACGGATTGGGTTTTCCGTTTCGCCCCGGCGTCTTCCCCGTAGAACGACAGCTTCGCGAATTCGATGTACCAGTCGCAAAGGTCATCCCAAATAAAGTTATACAGCACCCGGCCGGTCTCGCCGAATTCATAAGCATCGATCAAACGGGTAACTTCCTTGGCCGTTTCATTGAACCGGTGCAAAATCCAGCGGTCCGAGGTGGACAAGTCTCCGCTGATATCGATATCCTCGTAAGTTACGCCTTCCAGATTCATAAGCGCAAAGCGCGATGCGTTCCAGATCTTGTTGGCGAAGTTCCGGGCCTGCTCGACGCGTTCCCAACGGAAACGCAAATCCTGCCCCGGGGTGCTGCTGGTTGAAATCATATATCGCATGGCGTCCGCGCCATATTTATCGATAACTTCAAGCGGATCGACACCGTTGCCGAGCGATTTGGACATTTTCCGTCCTTCGCTGTCACGCACAAGACCATGCATGAGAACGTCCTTAAACGGAATTTTGTCCGTAAATTCAAGCGACGTAAAGATCATCCGGGCAACCCAGAAATAAATGATGTCGTAGCCGGTTACCAGCACGTCTGTCGGGAAAAAGCGCTTGAAATCTTCGCTGTCCGTATTCGGCCAGCCCAGCGTGGAAAACGGCCAGAGCGCGGAGCTGAACCAGGTATCGAGCACATCCTCGTCCTGCTTCAAATCGTCACGGCCCAGTTTGGCGCGGGCTTCCTCTTCGCTGCGGGCAACAACCATTTCACCGGTTGCTTCGCAGTACCACGCCGGAATGCGGTGTCCCCACCACAATTGGCGAGATATACACCAGTCACGGACATTTTCGATCCATTGCAAGTAGGTTTTATCGAAACGATCGGGAACAAAGTTAACGCCTTTGCCGGATTTTTGCGCTTCGATCGCCACTTCGGCCAATGGCTTCATCTTCACGAACCACTGCGTGGACAAATACGGTTCTACGACAACGCCCGTACGTTCGCTATGTCCGACTTGATGCACATGATCTTCGATTCTGATCAAAACGCCCATATCCTGCAAATCCTTAACGATTTGCTTACGGCATTCGCTGCGGTCAAGTCCTTGGTACTTGCCGGCGGCGGCATTCATCGTGCCGGTTTCGTCCATAACGGTGATTTGCGGCAAATCATGGCGAAGCCCAACCTCGAAGTCGTTCGGATCATGCGCCGGGGTAATTTTAACCGCGCCGCTGCCGAACTCTTTCTCGACGTATTCATCGGCGATGATCGGAATTTCGCGGTTCACGATCGGCAGCAGCAGCGTCTTGCCGATGAGATGGCCGTAGCGCTCGTCTTTCGGATGAACCGCCACCGCGGTATCGCCGAGCATCGTTTCCGGACGGGTGGTCGCAACCGTAATCGAGCCGCTTCCGTCGGTCAGAGGATACTGCAGGTGATACAGATGACCGTTAACCTCTTTATACTCAACTTCAATATCGGATAACGCCGTACGTGCCGCCGGATCCCAGTTGATGATATATTTGCCCCGGTAGATCAGGCCTTTTTCATAGAGTTTGACGAATACCTCGCGGACCGCTTGCGAGAGCCCTTCGTCAAGCGTAAAACGCTCACGGGAAAAGTCGAGCGAGAAGCCCATTTTCGCCCATTGCTCGTGAATCGTTTCGGCATACTGGTCTTTCCATGCCCACACCTGCTCCAGGAACTTTTCGCGGCCGAGATCGTAGCGCGTAATTCCTTGTTCGCGAAGTTTTTGCTCCACCTTGGTTTGGGTAGCGATGCCCGCATGGTCAGAACCGGGAAGCCATAAAGCGTCAAAACCCTGCATCCGCTTGGTCCGGATCAGGATATCCTGCAGCGTAAAGTCCAAAGCGTGGCCGATATGAAGCATGCCGGTAACGTTTGGCGGCGGAATAACGATCGTAAAAGGTTTGGCTTCCGGTCTTTGACCGGCTTTGAAAAACTCGTTCTCCATCCAGTAGCTGTACCATTTCTGTTCAGCCGCTTTCGGATCATACGTGGTTGGCATTTCTGCCATGGACTGCTGACCTTGGTTTTCTGTCATATATTCGACCTCCATCACAATTAAGCATAGCCTTGAGCAAGCAGCAGCATCCCTTAAGATTTGCGGCAAGGACTTCTTTCGCGTCCGCTCGGCCATGGTTTATCCACTCTTTAAGGCGGAAAACAGAAAAAGCCTCTCGTCGCAAAGGACGAAAGGCTTGCTTTCGCGGTACCACCTTTGTTTCGCAAGGCCCGGAATTCCCAAATCAAATCGGAAAAAGCACCGGCGGCACTCGCGACACTCATGCAAATAACGGCTGCGGCCGGCCTGTTCTAACAATGGCGTTTCAACTGCTCAAACAGGCAACTCCCGGGCGACTTCGGCCAGTTCATCATCCTACGGAATCTTCCAGCGATTCAATCCCGCTCTCTGAAGGGTTCACTGCCTACTCTTCCCATTCGACGTTGATTGTCAAGTCATTTCTTGTTTATCTGTATTATCATATCCCGAATGCGCGCAGGAGTCAATATTTGACACAAAAACGGGCGGCAGGGCCTATAAACACCCGCAAAACAAAAAACTGCGCGAAATCATGCATCGCGCAGTTTTAATAAAGCGTGTCGGCCATGCCGGCGATTATGGAAGGTACAAAACTTGACCTTCCGCCAGATGATGCTCGGAGAGGCGGTTATAAAGCTGCAATTCCCGCGAACTCAAATGATAGCGCTGAGCGATATCATCCAGCGTTTCCTCGCGCTGAACGATAACCAGCCTTACTGTGCGGAACGGGGTTTGTTCCTCCGAATTGCCGATAAACAGGTTCTTCCAGCGCAGCTCTTCGCCGTCGCCCAAGTCGGAGGAAGCTTCGGCAGAAGAGTAGGAGGCCTCGAAGGTTTGCTCGGGCTCGCCCGGAGACCGGTGAGAAATCAGCTTCTTTAATCCGAAAAATTCGCCCGATTCGCTTTCGCTTTTCTTTTTGCTGCCAAGCGCGATTTTAAGCTCCTTTTTCTCTTCCGGCTGCGCCGCTTTCGGAGCCTCCGATTCCCCGGCAACTTCTTCGTTTGCTTCCTCATTGGGTTCGGCTTCGATTTCCGTGCCTTCGACTTCTTCGTTCGCTGTTTCCGTCTCGGCTTCAAAGCCCGGATTTTCCGTTATTGGATGCGCCTCTTCCGCCACCGCTTCCTTAATGCGCTCCTCAATATACTCAGGCTGAGGCTGCGCTTCCGCGAAGGGACGAATTTCCCCTTGAAACCAGACGTTTCCCTCCGGCTCTTGCGCAGGATGAAATTCCTGAATCCCGTAGTGGTTTTCCTGCGGAGCGGATTCCTTGTCCGCCCATAACTTAGGCGTTTGATAAGCGGAATAATCCTCCGTCCATGATAGAACTTCTTCCGGCTCGTCCGCACTCCGCTCTTGCTCCGGCTGTTCTCCGGAGAATGTCTGCCATTCGGCAATACTTTCCGCCGGGAACGAATAAGGCGTTTGGGATTCACCCGCGAAGGCGGCGTCTTCGGTCGTTTCCTCCAAAGCCTCTTCGGCCCGGATGTCCGGCACCACATGCGCCGTCGTAAACTCCCGGTCTTTCCACTCATCCGTTTCGGCCAACAGAGAAGAGGTTTCAACCCCTTGGAGCGACAGCACCCCCGTGATGTTGAGGCTGCGGCTGCTCAGCAAATCCACGTCGAAATTCTCGATTTCCACCGTAATATCTTCCAGTTTGTTCACCCGGCTGAGCGGAATCGTAATTTCGACCGGAATCCAATGCTCCAGTTCGCGGGTTTCCCCGTCCCCCCGGTACAGTCCCGATAACAGTAAATGACCGCGCAGCGCGGCATATTCATCTCCGGGCACCACCTGGATTTTCGGGTAGAGCTCGATTTCCTCCAGTTCCTCGATACCGATCACTTCTTCCGATAAATGAACGCGTTCATAAATATCGAATCGAAGACCATAGGATTGATCAACCAAATGCATTACCTCCCTTCAGCATATCGAAAAAACATGATTCAGCATCCATGATCCAATGACCCAAATCATCACTCGTTTTATCTATATGCTTAAAAAAGAGGCACATGCCTGCTTTTTCCCCGAAACGGCGGCGAATCCCCCAGCTACAGAAGTTTGTCCCTGAGATTTTCCCATGCGGTCGGCCAAGGATCAGAAACCTGGACGGCATCGCTTGTCAGCGGATGGGGAAAAGCAAGGCTTTCTCCATGAAGCGCCTGATAGTGGAGCAGCCTGGTGCTGCCTCCATACAACGCGTCTCCGATTAGGGGATGATCGGCATGGCTCATATGTACACGGATTTGGTGGGTTCGCCCCGTTTCCAAGGTCAAACGTACCAAAGAAGCTTGTCCGTTAGGAAAAGTCTCCAGCAGTTCGACATGGGTGACCGCCGGCTTGCCGGACGATGTAACCCGGCGCCGTTGATTATGATGCCGGTCCCGGCCGATCGGCTGATCGATCCTGATCAACTCGGAACCGACAATCCCCTGGACAAAAGCAACGTATGTGCGCCCGATTTCCTTGCGGCTCATCGCCTCGTCCAGCTTAAGCTGAGCGTATTCGTTTTTGGCATACAGCACCGGCCCGGACGTGTTTTCGTCGAGACGGTGGATATGCGCGGGAGCAACCGGTTCACCACGCAGGGAATACAGCGCGGAAACCATGTTGGCCAGTGTAGCTTGGGACCCGCCAACGCCGTCCGGATGCACTTTGACGCCGGCGGGTTTATGGACAACGAGGCAAAAATCATCCTCGTATAAAATGGAAAGCTCCCGTTCATAGGGAGCGTATTGCGATGTTTTGGGCGGAAAGAGGTGCAGGCGAAGCCGGTCGCCGGCAAGCTTGATGCCGTTTTCCGCCAGAAGGCGGCGCAGCAGCTTGGAAGGGGCGCCCAGCGACCCTTCCAGCCAAGACACGGTGGCTTCGAGCCGGTCGCCGGTTTCCGTGCGGGACGGCTTTCCCGGCATGAGCTCAAGCCATTCCCCGCGCCGAACCGCGGATACCGAGGGGCTCACAGCTTTTGCAGCGCGAGGCGATGGGCCTCGATCGTCGCTTCGATATCCTCGTCCGTATGTACCCCTGAAACGAACATGCCTTCAAACTGCGACGGCGCCACGCTGATCCCTTCTTCCACCATCGCGGCGAAATACCGGCGGAACAGGTCGAGATCGCTGCTCTTGGCCGCCGCGTAATTGATGACGTTTTGTTCGGTAAAAAACGGGCAAACCATGGAGCCGACGCGGTTGATCGTACACGGGATCCCGCGCACTTCGGCATTTTTCGCAAAGCCGGCTTCGAGCTTCGCGGATAATCTCTCCAGGCGGTCATAAACCTCCGGAGTAAGCAGGGACAGCGTTGTAAAGCCGGCCACCATCGCCAGCGGATTGCCGCTCAGTGTACCCGCTTGATAAATCGGACCCGACGGAGCAATTTGCTCCATGATTTCCCTTTTCCCGCCATAGGCTCCAACCGGCAGCCCGCCCCCGATGACCTTACCCAGGCAGGTCAAATCCGGAGAAATGCCGAAGCGGCCCTGCGCGCAGTTCAGACCCACGCGGAAGCCGGTCATCACTTCGTCGAAAATCAAAACGCTGCCATATTGCGTCGTCAAACGGCGCAGGCCTTCGAGAAATCCCGGCAGTGGGGGCACAACCCCCATATTCCCGGCAACCGGCTCCACGATTACTCCGGCGATTTCTTCTCCGAAGCGTTCAAAAGCCAGTTCTACGGATTCCAGATCGTTATAGGGCACCGCAACCGTATTGGCGGCCACGCCTTCGGGAACACCCGGACTGTCCGGCAGGCCAAGGGTGGCCACGCCGGAGCCGGCCTTGATTAACAGGCTGTCGGCATGTCCGTGATAGGAACCTTCGAATTTCAGAATTTTGCTGCGCCCGGTGTACCCTCTCGCCAAACGAATAGCGCTCATGGTCGCCTCCGTTCCGGAATTCACCATCCGCACAATGTCGATCGACGGCACGCGCTCAACGACCAGCTTGGCCATTTCCGTTTCCAGTAAGGTCGGAGCGCCAAAGCTTGTCCCTTTGGCCGCGACCTCCTGCAGCGCTTTGACAACCTCCGGGTGGGCATGCCCCATAATCAGCGGCCCCCAAGAGCATACATAATCAATGAAGTTGTTTCCGTCGATATCATAAACCCGGGAGCCCACCCCATGATCGATGTACATCGGTGTCATACCAACGGATTTGAATGCCCGAACGGGGCTGTTCACTCCGCCCGGCAGCACTTTTTTCGCTTCCTCAAAAGCCTGCCGCGACCGTTCTTCACTGCGGCGTCCTATCGTTTCATTCATTTCGAGAGTCACTCCTCGCCGAATTAGTCTTTATTTCCCTTCGCGCAGCCAGCGCGCCATATCCTTGGCAAAATAAGTGATGATAATGTCCGCGCCGGCGCGTTTCATCCCGAGCAGCATTTCCGTTACGATTGCGCGTTCGTTGATCCAGCCCTGCCGCGCGGCAGCCTTCACCATCGAGTATTCGCCGCTGACGTTATAAGCGACGAGCGGTAGGTCAAACTGGTCTCGCAGCATACGAAGAACGTCCATATAAGCGAGAGCCGGCTTCACCATCAGCATATCCGCGCCTTCAAGCACGTCGGACTCGGCTTCTCTCAGCGCTTCGCGGGCGTTGGCCGGGTCCATCTGGTACGTCTTGCGATCGCCGAATTGCGGCGCGGAATCCGCCGCTTCCCGGAACGGACCGTAAAACGCGGAAGCGTATTTCACGGAATAGGACATGATCGGCACATGGCTGAAGCCCGATTCATCCAGACCGGACCGGATCGCCTGAACGAATCCGTCCATCATATTGGACGGGGCGATGATATCAGCACCCGCCCGGGCTTGGGAGACGGCTGTTTTGACGAGCAATTCCAGCGATTCGTCATTCATCACGTCGCCGCAGACATGGCCGTCCCGTTCAAACGTATGGACCATGCCACAGTGTCCGTGATCGGTAAATTCGCACAGGCAGGTATCCGCAACAACAAGCAGGTCGGGATACAGCGATTTGATTTTGCGCGTAGCCTCCTGTACGATGCCGTCCTCGGCGTAAGCGGAGGTTCCGACGCTGTCTTTCGTCTCCGGAATGCCGAACAGCAGCACCGCCGGAATGCCAAGCTCGGCAATTTCTTTCACTTCTTCCTCAAGCGTGTCCAGCGAAAAATGAAACACGCCGGGCATGGAGGAAATTTCGTTTTTCACGCCGCTGCCGTAAGTTACGAAGATCGGCTGAACAAAGTCATCCACGGTCAGAACCGTCTCCCGCACCATGCCGCGAATGGCGGCGGATTGCCGCAAGCGGCGATGTCTTACTATCGGAAAAGTCATAAGTATTGCCCTCCTGTGTTCATAATTAATTCGAGATTTTAGTTTATATAAGTTGAACCAAAGATTGAATACGTATAACGGCAGCCGTGTAAAATGTTCTTTCGATCGCTGTTGTTCCCGAATTTCTTTAATTGATTACATTCAAATGGAGTAGATATCCGGTCACAAAGGCGAACGCAAAGCATTTGCTTCCGATGCAGCTTTCTTTCAGAAAGCTTTTAGCTTCTGCCAGACCATTCCACACTCTTGCCAAGTTACTTTTTCATTGGTTCAACTTATATAGTTTTCGAAGTCGGTCATTTATTCCTTGGACGTTCGCGCTTTCCAAGCGCATAGCGCTTGCAGCAGACTGTCAATGGTCGCCGATTCCGCGAGAATCGACACCTTCAGTCCGGCCGCTTCGGCCGTCTGCGCCGTGATCGGTCCGATACAGGCGATCTCGACGCTCTCCAGCGCCTTCACGGGATCCGCGACACCCATCTTCTTTAAAGCAGCCAGCAGGTTGGTCACCGTTGAAGAGCTGGTAAACGTAACGGCGTGAATACCGCCTTCCTCCAGCAGCTTCAGCAGTTCGTCGTCCTCTTCTCCGGCGGGAACGGTGCTGTACATCACGGCTTCCGTCACGAGCAAGCCTTGTTCCCGCAACGTCTCCGGCAGCGAAGCCCGGGCAAGATCGCCCCGCGGCAGCAGCACCCGCTGCCCCGCCGTCATACGAGTGCTAAACGCGTCAATCAGCCCCGCGGCCTGGAACCGGGTCGGCAGGGCTTCCGCCGCGATCCCGTGCCGGCGCAGCGCTTCCGCGGTTGCCGGGCCTACCGCCGCGATCCGCGCCTTGAACAAGGAACGGATATCTTTTCCCAAACGCTCCAGGTGCCTGAAGAAATAATCCACGCCGTTTGTGCTGGTGAAAAACACCCAATCATAGGATTCCAAATGCCCCAGCGCCGCGTCTGTCAGGCTCAGTATTTCTTGATCCGGCGTCACGGTTTCAATTACCGGGAATTCATACGCTTCGCCGCCGAAGTCTTCGATTCCCCGGACAAGCTCGCTCCCCTGGGAACGGGAACGCGTAACAAGAATCCTCTTGCCGAATAAAGGCATCGTTTCGACCCATTTCAGCTGCTCGCGCTGCTTAACGACCTCGCCGACGATAATAACGGCCGGAGGCTCAAATCCCGCGGCAAGCACCTTTTGTTCGATATCCGCGAGCGTTCCGGTCAGCGTCTCCTGCTCGGCCCGGGTTCCCCAACGCACAAGCGCGATCGGGGTCTCGGGCGGCCTGCCGTGAGCGATCAGCTGCTTGCTGATATAGCCGATTTTGGCCACGCCCATCATAAATACCAGCGTTCCCGTAGCATTGGTCACCTTATCCCAGTGGATCGACACATCGAGCTTGTCCGTACTTTCATGTCCGGTTATAACGGAAAAAGACGAGGCCAAATCACGGTGAGTCACCGGAATGCCTGCATAGGCGGGCACCGAGATGGCTGCGGTGATTCCCGGCACGATTTCGTAGGATATCCCGTGCTTACGCAGCAATTCGGCTTCTTCGCCAACCCGCCCAAATACGGTAGGGTCGCCGCCTTTAAGACGCACCACGGTTTTCCCGGTCAAAGCCAGGTCGACCAGAAGTTGATTGATTTCCTCCTGCTTCATCGTGTGCCGGTCGGGCCGTTTTCCGACATAGATTTTTTCCGCGCCGGGTTTCATATATTTCAAAAGGCTTGGATTCGCCAGCCGGTCATATACGATAACATCGCCTTTTTCGATGCAGTCCACAGCCTTCAGCGTGATTAATCTCGCATCGCCGGGACCCGCGCCGACCAAATAAACTTTACCCGCCATGTTTCTCACTCCCGGCTTCCGACAAAATCGCGTTCGCCCCTTTGGCGATCAATTCGCCTGCGACGGCTTCCCCTAACCGAAACGCGTCTTGGCCGGTCAGGCTTTCTTTCAAGATGACGCCTCCATCCGGAGACCCCACCATTCCCGTTAAAATAATTTCCTTGAGTTCACCCGTGCCCGCACCGGTACTCAGCGTCGCGTAAGCCCCGATCGGCACCTGGCAGCCCCCGTTCAGCACGCCGAGGAATCGGCGTTCGGTCGCTACCGTGAGCGCGGTTTCCGGGTCATTATATATCGCCAATAACCTGCGCAGCTCCGCGTCGTCCTCCCGGCATTCGATGCCAAGCGCGCCTTGGCCGACGGCAGGCAGGCATACCTCGACCGGCAGGAACGAAGTGATCCGATCCTCCCAGCCCATCCGGTACAAACCGGCAGCCGCCAGAATAATGGCGTCAAAGCCTTCCGTTTCCAGCTTGCGCAGCCTGGAATCGATGTTTCCGCGGATCGGCTCCAGTACCAGATCGGGACGATAAGCGCGAAGCTGGCTGGAACGCCGCAAGCTGCTCGTGCCGACCTTGGCGCCTTTCGGCAGCTCATCCAGTGTCAATCCATCCCTCGAAACCAGCGCATCCCGGGGATCAACCCGTTTCGGAACGGCCCCGGTAAGCAAACCTTCCGGCAGCTCGGACGGCATATCCTTCATGCTATGTACCGCCAGATCGATTTCCCCGTCCAGCATGGCCTGCTCGATTTCCTTGACGAACAGTCCCTTGCCGCCGACCTTGGACAAGGTCACATCCAGAATCCGGTCGCCTTTTGTGACAATTTTCTTGATTTCAAAGTCAAACGGGATTCCATGCTCCTTCGCTAACGCCTTCAGCGCGTCAATGACCTGGCCGGTCTGGGTCAGCGCAAGCTGGCTTTGTCTTGTTCCTACCACGATGGTGCGCACCGTCATTTCCGATTCCTCCGATTCTTCTCGATCCAGGCGATCAGCGTTTCCTCACTCCAGGAAACTAGATGGCCTTCCCGAATCGATGCCAGGATATCCATTTCTCCCAATAGCGTAAACAAATGCTTCCGTTCGGACGCATCCGTAATCCTTTTTTTGATCTGTACTCTCATCTTGCTCAAAAAATTAACATACTTCTCATATTCTTCTCCAAAACGTTCATCGATTTCTCGGGATAAGCTTCGGGAAGCCGCCGGACCCGCTCCCGAGGCAGAGACGGCGATGACCAGATCCCCCCGCCTCGTCACGCTTGGAGTTATAAATGATCCCAGGCTGCCTTCGCCGGCGTGATTCGCGGGAATGCCCAATTCGTCCGCTTCCCGGATGACGGCCAGGTTAACTTCAGGCTGATCGGTGGCGGCATAAGCCAAAAAAGCTCCCTCCAAATCACCGTTCTCGTACCTTCGTTTATGCCAGACGATTTCTCCTTTGACAGCCCAAGACTCGAACCATGGCGTCGCTTGCGGACTGATGACGACCAGTAACGCCCCGGCCTCCAGCAAAGGGGTCGCTTTACGTTCGGCGACCTCGCCCCCTCCGACGATAACGCATCTCCGTCCTTGAAGCTTCAGCATGACAGGTACATAATGCGACAACGCTTGATCACTCCCGGACTAAAAAATCAATGCAGAATTTATAAGTTGGAACTTTTCACACGGGCGCCTCTACAAGACAAACTTTAAACTGACTATATATGCGCAACTTTCCCTATTGATCATAGCATACCCGACAAAAGATAAGCGGAAAAACAATAAGCCCTTCATCCATCCGCTTGTTCTTCGGGTTACTAGTGAATGTAATCCGAGGGATTAAGCGGCAGATTCCGGGCATACCTGCCAACGAAATTTCTATTTTAATAGTTAACCAAAGCTTCCCGCATATTCTCCGAAAGCTCGGCTATGTTGTCGAGAGGTGGCGCTTTTGCCTCATCATCCAAAAACTCTTCGAGGGCAAAAATTTTCGTAAACAGATTCAGCGCGTCCGGCCCATTCTGGCCTGCGGCCATTTCCTTGATTCGATTAATCGGATCGTGCATCATTTGGTTCAGGATGCTCTTGGTTAATCGCCGAATCACCTTGCGCTGGCGTTCGTCTAGCTCGGGAAGCTTGTTAAACATACTGTCCAGCGTGGTTTCGTGAATCGACACGGCTTTTTCCTGCAAAGCCTGAATGACCGGTCTTACACCTAGCGTTTGCAGCCAGCCTGAAAAAACTGCGATTTCCTCTTCGATCATCGTTTCGATCTTCCCCGCTTCCGCTCGGCGCAGCTCCAAATTGTTCTCGACGATGCCCTCCAAATCATCAATGTCGTACAGAAACACGTTATCCAGTTCGCCGATCGCCGGCTCGATGTCGCGGGGAACCGCAATATCGATCATAAATAAAGGGCGATTCGGACGGTTTTTCATGCTGCGCGCCACTTGTGCCGATGTAATCACATATCCTTCGGCTCCGGTCGAGCTGATCAGAATATCCACGTCTTCCAGCTTCTGAAGCGCTTCCTGCATGGTACAGGCCGTGCCGTTGAATTTAGCCGCCAGCTCTTGAGCGCGGGCATAGGTGCGATTGGCGACAAGCACTTCTTCCGCTCCGCCCCCGCAAAGATGCTTGGCCGTCAGTTCGCTCATTTTGCCGGCGCCCAAAATAAGCACGCGTTTTCCGCTAAAGCTGCCGAAAATCCGCTTGCCCATTTCCACGGCGGCATAACTGACCGAAACCGCGCTTTCGCCGATGGCCGTTTCGGAATGGGCACGCTTGCCCAGGGTAACAGCCTGTTTGAACAGCATATTGAACCAGGTACCGGTCGCCTTTTCCGTTTGTGACAGAAGGAACGCGCTGCGCACCTGACCCAAAATCTGCGTCTCGCCAAGCACCATCGAATCGAGACCGCAAGCCACCCGGAATAAATGATCGACGGCCCGCTCATCTTCATACATATATATATGTTGGGTAAATTCCTCACGGGGAACCCCAAACCATTGCTCCATAAAACTGCGAATAAAATAGCCGCACATGTGCAGCCGATCCACAACCACGTAAATTTCCGTACGATTGCAGGTTGCCACGATAACGCCTTCCAATACACTCTTGGTGCGTTTCAGCTCCTGCAGCGCTTGCGGCATATCTTGTTCCGCGAAGGAGAAACGTTCTCTCACTTCCACAGGCGCCGTTCGATAGTTTAGCCCAACCACGACGATGTGCATTGCAAGTTCACCTGCCTTGAATTAAAGTCACAACTAAGCATTAACTGCAAACAAACTATGTTAAGTATATCACAGCGGAACGCATTTCCCTTGCGATTCCGATGAGTTTTTTATGAATTATTTATGAAATCCAGACGTCATAAAAAACAAATAACCATGGAAATTCTCCATGGTTATCCTATTCTGCCCATTTTGTAAAAATCTATAAACAAAGACGACCAACAAGTATTGGTTTATACAAACTCAGGTTTATTGATATCCGGCGTAATCACTTCAATCTCGCCGATGCCGCGAATCAGCTTCTTGGCAAATACTTTTTCCGGTTGTAACACGGATACCAGGTAATCGATCGCCATTTGCGGGTCTACCGACTCACCGCAAGTATAGCAATCAATTGCAGCAAAACCTCTCTCAGGATACGTGTGAATCGAGAGATGGCTCTCCGACAGCAGCACAAGCACTGTGGCTCCTTGCGGCTCGAACTGTTTGGACTGAACGGACAGGACGGTAGCTCCCGAATAATCGGCGGCTTCCACCAGATGAGCCGTCAAAAGCTCCGTGTTGTTCAAAACCTCCAAATCGACTCCCCAAGCATCAACAGCAACGTGTCTTCCGAAAGTTGAACTATCCATCTTCCGGCTCCCCCTTCCTAGGAATAAAATGTTTGAAAAAATTTCATCCGCTAGGACCTACGTCATTCACTTCCCGAGGGAAAAATCTCTCGCAACATCTCTGTCATGAGTGAATCCTGGTTCCTATATTCTTTTCAACGAGATTAAAAATAACATCTATCCGGGACAAATGCAATACTATTTTGGGTTCCACCTAAATATTATTCGCACCCCCCGTATTTCGTGAGGAAATTGCTCATTTTTTTCATAGAAAACTTCGTGTTTTTTGCACAAAAAAGCCCGCCGATCCAAGGTGATTTCCTTATACCGGAGGGCTATGTTTCATCGTGCAATCACGCTTCAAGCACAAACAACCGATGCGTGCATCCGCGAAGCTCGTCATCTATCTCGCTAACCGTTTCGTTCGCGCTCGCCTTAAGTCGTTGATCGAGCAAGCGATTGATCTTGGTGTGGATCGTTTCGATTTCCCTTTCCGCTTCGTTGCTGCGGTAGATCTGCTGCAGCTCGCTGACGGTATCCTTGTATTCAAACACCAGTTTGTAGGAATCGCGAGAAAACTCCACGATTTTGCGGACACGGCCTTCTTGATAATAATACATCATCATGAATCCGTTATATATTCTCGTTACCATGCCCGAGCCTTTGAAGGCGGAGAACAAAAGCCTCATTACATTCGTCAAATGGGGTTGTTCCAAGCGGAAAGACAATTCACAGACGTAATAACCGTCAATCCGGTCAAAAGGCAGATGCACTTCCTCACCGCCGTCATCCTCCAGCACCACCACCTGACCGCCGTTTTCGAGCACTTTCACCCGTTGGCGAACATGAGGATCATACACTTTGTGAATAAACTGCGACATCTGAACTTCCGACAAACGCATACTGGCATTAACATACTCTGTGGCTAACCGCTGAGCCATAAAAATCTCCTCAATTCGTTATAACAATCCTTTAATAATAATTATACACTACTCTTCAAAACCTTTGCTCAGCGATTAAAAGGAGAATTCCCGCCATTTTTCAGAAAAAAACGGATTAAGCCGTTTTTAGCTTAAGAAATCCCTCATCATGCTCACTTTCCTGCTGAAACTTCTCTAAATCCCTTCTTCATCCGCCGATTTATCCAAATTTCCATGTTCATTTACAGCGGCTTCTTCGGTTTCGATTTGAGCCTGCCGTGTAATTCGGCTCCACAATTCGTCGCGCCCGATGCCGGCTTCGGAAGAAAATAAGATGAATTCATCTCCCGCACGCATCACCAAAGCATCCTTGATGATTTTGACATGTTTCTGCCAGCGCGATTTCGGGATCTTGTCCGCTTTGGTTCCGACCACGCACACCGGCAGCTCGTAATGCTTCAACCAGTCGTACATGAGTTCATCGTCTTTGGAAGGAGGATGGCGAAGATCGACGATCAGCAGGACAAGTTTCAGCGTGTCCCTTTCCAGCAAATATTTCTCGATCATTTTGCCCCATACTTCCCGCTGCGACTTCGATACTTTAGCGTAGCCGTAACCGGGGAAATCGACGAAATACAGCCGGTCGTTGATCCGGTAATAGTTCAGGTGCTGGGTTTTGCCCGGCGTGGAGCTTGTCCGCGCCAGATTTTTGCGGTTAATCATCCGGTTGATCAGTGATGACTTCCCTACGTTGGAACGCCCTGCCAGAGCAATCTCCGGCAAGGCGTCGTCAGGATATTGATTCGGGCCTACGGCACTAATCACAAATTCCGCCTTCGTTACTTTCATCGTTTCTATTCCTCTCTAATGCACTTCAGGCCGCTCCACGAGCGCGTGCTCGAGAACTTGGTCCATGTGGGATACCGGCACGAAAACGACGTCTTCCTTCACGCTGTCGGGAATATCGCGGAGATCGCGTTCGTTGTCTTTCGGAAGCAGGATTTTGCGGTACCCGGCCCGGTGGGCGGCAAGCGATTTTTCCTTCAGCCCGCCAATCGGCAGCACGCGTCCGCGCAGCGTGATTTCGCCAGTCATGGCCACGTCCTTGGATACATGACGGTTCGTCAGGGCCGAGATGAGCGCGGTGGCGATCGTAATACCCGCCGACGGTCCGTCTTTCGGGATTGCGCCTTCGGGAATATGGATGTGGATATCGTTTTTCTCGTGAAAATCCAGCGGGATTCCCAGCTCGGCCGCTTTGGAGCGGGTGTAGCTGAAAGCGGCCTGCGCCGATTCCTTCATAACGTCGCCCAGCTTACCGGTTAAGGTCAGTTTGCCGGTTCCGGGCACGACCGTCACTTCGATCATCAGCGTCTCGCCGCCAACCTCCGTCCAGGCGAGTCCCGTTACGGCGCCGATTTGGTCCTCCAATTCGGCTACACCGTAATGATATTTCGGAATGCCAAGATAATCCTTGATTTCTTCAGGCGTAATGATCACCTGCTCCGTGTCTTCGGATACGATTTTCTTAGCTGCCTTCCGGCACAAAGCCGCAATCTGCTGCTCCAGATTCCGGACCCCGGATTCCCGCGTGTACTCGCGAATCGTCCGCAGCAATCCGGCTTCGCCGGTTTGCAGCTGCTCCGGCTTAAGGCCATGCTCGCGTTTTTGTTTGGGAAGCAAATAGCGTTCCGCGATCTGCAGCTTCTCGAGTTCCGTATACCCGGGGATAAACAGCAGCTCCATCCGGTCGAGCAGCGGGCGCGGAATGTTATGAACCGCATTGGCGGTCGTTATAAACATCACGTTCGACAAATCGAACGGCGTTTCGATAAAATGATCGCTGAATGTATTGTTTTGCTCTGGATCAAGCACTTCAAGGAGTGCCGATGAGGGATCGCCGCGGAAATCCGAGGCCATCTTGTCGATTTCGTCGAGCAGGAACACCGGATTGAGCGTACCCGCGTTTTTCATCCCCTGAATGATGCGGCCCGGCATCGCACCGACATACGTCCGGCGGTGACCGCGGATTTCCGCCTCATCCCGCACGCCGCCCAAGGACATGCGCACAAATTCCCTACCCAGAGAACGGGCGATTGAACGGGCAAGGGAGGTTTTCCCGACTCCTGGAGGTCCAACGAGGCAGAGAATCGGCCCCTTGAGCTTTTTCACCAGCTTTTGCACCGCCAAATATTCAAGTACGCGTTCCTTCGGTTTTTCCAGACCGTAATGGTCTTCGTTCAGCACCTGTTCGGCTTTGGCCAAATCCAGGTCATCTTCCGTTTTGTTATTCCAAGGGAGGCTGAGCAGCCAATCCACATAATTACGTATGACACCGCCTTCAGCGGAGCTGGCAGGCATTTTCTCCAAACGGTCGATTTCCTTCTCGACCTTCTCGTGAACCTTCTCCGGGAGCTTCTTCTCTTGGAGCTGCTCGCGCAGTTCCTCGACTTCGCCCGCCCGGCCTTCTTTTTCGCCAAGCTCTTTCTGAATGGCTTTCATTTGCTCGCGCAGATAATATTCCTTCTGGGTCTTTTCCATTTGCTTCTTGACGCGCTGATTGATCTTGCGCTCCAATTCCAGTACTTCGCGCTCGTTGTTGAGGATGTCGAGCAGCTTTTCAAGCCGTTTCCGAACATCGATGGTCTCCAGGATTTCCTGCTTATCCTTGATTTTCAGCGACAGGTGGCTGGTGATAACATCCGCGAGGCGTCCCGCTTCTTCGATGTCGGAGACCGCCGCGAGCGTCTCGGGGGTTACCTTCTTGGACAAGTTGATATAATGTTCGAATTGGGTAAGAACGGTGCGCATCAGCGCATCGACTTCCGGATCGGCCGATTCCTCCTCCGGACGTTCCTTCGCCATGACTTCGTAATACTCGTCGTTATCCAAATATTCGATAATTTCGGCGCGCTCCATGCCTTCCACCAATACCCGGATCGTTCCGTTTGGCAGCTTCAGCATTTGCCGAACTTTCGCAACAGTACCGATACGAAAAATATCTTCTTGCGTCGGTTCTTCAATGTTCACTTCGGATTGAGAACAGAGGAGAATCAAATTATCTTCAACCATTGCTTTTTCCAGTGCCTTTACGGATTTATCCCGTCCAACGTCCAGGTGAAGCACCATGCTCGGATAGACGAGAAGCCCGCGCAAAGGAAGCAAAGGAAAACGCCGGCCTTTTGATTTATGGGGTCCCAATCGTTTTGCACCTCCAAACGTTCTCGTTAGATATCATTGCTATTTTAACAAATGTTACATAAAAACACCAACGAAGAGCGGCTGCCTTAGTAGGCAGCCGCCCCGGATATTTCTTTAGCGCTGAAGCGGGGATTTTATATTACATGGCGCCGCCTTGCGCCTCGGACTCCGCGTGCAGAAAAGGAGTTGGCGCGGGCGGCGGAGCGAATAATTCCGAGCCGGCCGGAAGGCCGAAACTTTTCTCCACTTCCGGGCCAAATACATGGCGGAATACTTCCGTGACCGATTCGACCGGAATCACTCGCAGACCTTCCAGACCCTCGAATAGGGACTGCCAGTTGTCCTTCGGAATCAGCACCGTCGTCGCCCCGGCTTGGAACGCGGCCTCAACCTTGGCCACGACACCGCCGACCGGCTTCACTTTGCCGTAAATCCCCAGTTCGCCGGTCATCGCAATTTGGTGGTTTACCGGCACGCGCTTGATTGCCGAAGCGATCGCGGTCGCCATCGCCAGCCCGGCGGAGGGTCCGTCGATCGGCGTTCCGCCGGGAAAGTTCACGTGAATATCGAACTTGGACGGACTCAGGCCGAGGCGCTGGAGTACGGTCAGTACGTTTTCCACCGAGCCTTTGGCCATGCTCTTCCGGCGAAGCGTACGGCTGCCCCCGCCGATTTCCTCTTCATCCACTACACCGGTGATGTTATAGGAGCCTTTCCCTTTTTCGGCCGGCACCGCCGTTGCTTCAATTTCGAGCAAGGTTCCCATGTTAGCGCCATACACCGCAAGCCCGTTGACCACGCCAACCTCCGAGCGTTCGGGGATCTTGCGGTCCGGCCGCGGCGGAATTTGGCTGCTGGTCGCCACCCATTCCAGGTCCGAAGCCAGCAAACTATCTCGTTTTTCCGTTAAAGCCAATCCCGCGGCAAGCTGAACCATATTGACGGCCTCACGGCCGTTAGTGGCATATTTTTTGATGACATCCACCGCTTCGGGACAAGGCTGAAAACCGATCCGTTTCACGGCATCCTCGGCAATTTGGGCAATTTCCTCGGGAAGCAAGGAACGGAAATAGATCTCCATGCAGCGCGAACGAAGCGCAGCCGGTATTTCCTGCGGCGTACGGGTCGTCGCGCCAACCAGGCGAAAATCGGCCGGCAGTCCGTTTTGGAAAATATCGTGAATATGCGCCGGAGTATTCGTATCCTCAGAGTTGTAATAGGCGCTCTCCAGAAATACTTTGCGATCCTCCAGCACTTTAAGCAGCTTGTTCATTTGGATGGAGTGCAGCTCGCCGATTTCGTCGATGAACAAAATCCCGCCATGCGCCTTCGTCACAGCCCCCGGTTTCGGCTGCGGAATCCCCGCGACCCCCATGGCTCCGGCGCCTTGATAAATCGGGTCGTGCACCGAACCGATCAGCGGGTCGGCGATGCCGCGTTCATCAAATCTGGCGATCGTCGCGTCGATTTCCAAAAATTTGGCATCAGCTTTAAAAGGCGACACCGGATTCTTCTTAGCTTCCTCCATCACAACCCGGGCCGCCGCCGTTTTACCTACTCCCGGCGGTCCGTAAATGATCACGTGCTGCGGATTTGCGCTGCATAGCGCCGCTTTTAACGCGCGCAGCCCGTCCTTTTGCCCGACGATATCGTTCATTGAAGCCGGACGCGTGCGCTCCGCCAGCGGTTTCGTCAGTGAGACGGCCCGCAGCTTGCGCAGTTTCTCCATCTCTTTGCGCGACTCCCGGTCGACCGCAACGCGGCTTCCTTTTTGGCTGCGCAGCTGATTCCAGAAATAAAGCCCAATCACAACCGCAAAGAACATTTGCACAGACATCAAGATGACATTGAGTTCCATATCACGAAGCCTCCCACTCTTTGACTGATACTTGGTAGTATAGCCTTTTCGCTCCATCATAAAACGCGGTTTGCGAAAGAGAGTTTGAAAAATGCCGCTTTATGCAATCGTATCTGAGCAAGCTGAAAAGCCGGTGAAATACGGAAGTACCCTCATGGATTCCTTACGAATGTTGTACTTTAAGCAATATTTCTTGGCACAATGAAGCCTAGATTCAGAAATGTTGTATTAAATACAACAAAATTGAGGTGAAAAAAGAAAAATCCTCAAATTCCCTTTAAATTGTTGCATATTGTGCAATATTGGGTGCGAACTCGCTTCCCCTTTTAAGATAATGTTGCACTTTATACAACTTCCCAAAGTTCAGGGTAATCAGAAAACAAAAAAACAGACCGCACGTCAGCAGTGCGGCCTGATTATATAAGTGCAGATTTACAGTTTCACAAGCTACGTTATGATTTTACGTGAGGATGGTGTTCTTTGCGGCCCGGAATTTCGCCGGTAGCTTCATACACCTCGACGATATGATCGATTTCCTTCTTCAGCTCGGTAAGGAGCTCGGCCTCCGGCACTTTACGGATCATCTCTCCGTAACGGAACAGCAAGCCTTCGCCGCGAGCGCCGGCGATGCCGATATCCGCTTCGCGGGCTTCGCCCGGACCGTTAACCGCACAGCCGAGGACGGATACTTTGATCGGAACCTTCAGCCCCGAAATATAATCCTCGACTTCATTGGCGATCGAGAACAGATCAATATCCAGACGGCCGCAAGTCGGGCAGGAAACGAGCGTTGCCGCGTTCGTGATCAGACCGAACGTCTTCAGCAGCTCACGGGCAACCTTCACTTCCTCCACGGGGTCGGCGCTCAGCGAAATGCGCAGCGTTGAGCCAATGCCCATCGACAAAAGGGCCCCGATACCCGCAGCACTTTTGACGGTGCCGGAGAACAAGGTGCCGGCTTCCGTGATCCCCAAATGAAGCGGATATGGAATGACTTCGGCCGCTTTCGTATAGGCTGCGATCGCCATCGGAACATCGGAGGCCTTCAAAGACACGATGATATCGTGGAAATCCAATTCTTCCAGAATGCCAATGTGATACAGCGCGCTTTCCACCATCGCCTCAGGCGTCGGATAGCCGTATTTCTCCAGCAAATGGCTTTCCAGCGAACCGGCGTTAACGCCGATTCGGATCGGAATACCCCGCTCCTTGCAGGCGTTGACCACCGCTTCCACCTTTTCGCGGCGGCCGATATTGCCAGGATTGATACGCACTTTGTCGATGCCGTTTTCAATCGCCAGCAAGGCCAGCTTGTAATTAAAATGAATATCGGCCACGAGCGGAATATGAATCTGCTTCTTGATTTCCTTGATCGCCGCAGCCGCTTCCTCGTTGTTCACCGTGACGCGCACGAGTTGGCAGCCCGCCTCTTCCAGACGCAGAATTTCGGCTACCGTCGCGGCGACATCCGCCGTTTTGGTCGTACACATACTTTGGATGATGACTTCGTTGCTGCCGCCGATCGTCAGATTGCCGACTTTGACCGGCCGCGTATCTTGTCTCAAGAATGTCATTTCCTTAGTCTCTCCCATAACGTCAAATCTCCACCCCTGCGGCAATTACCTGTAAAAGCGCACCGCCGTATGAGTGGAGAATTCAACATTTATTTTTTCGCAAGGCTTATGACGCAGCTAACCTTACGCGCTTTCTTCCTGCTTCTTGCTTTTCTTGGTCGCCAGCTCAGGTGCCGTTTTTTCCAGCACCACTTTTTCGGTAATCACGCAATCCGTTACATCCTCGCGGGAAGGGACTTCATACATCACATCCAGCATAATGCCTTCAATGATGGCTCGCAGTCCGCGGGCTCCGGTGTTGCGCTTAATCGCTTCGCGGGCAATCGCTTCGAGCGCCTTCGGCTCGAATTCGAGCGATACATTATCGAGTTCAAGCAGCTTTTGGTATTGCTTCACCAAAGCGTTTTTCGGCTCGGACAAAATGCGTACCAGCGTTTTTTCGTCAAGCGGCTCCAGCGTCGAAATCACCGGCAGACGTCCGACGAATTCCGGAATCAGACCGAATTTGAGCAGATCCTCAGGCAAGACCAAGGACAAATATTCGCCCGGCTTAAGGTCTTTTTGGCCGTCGTTTGAAGCGTTGAAGCCGATCACTTTTTTACCGATCCGGCGTTTGATCATTTGCTCCAGGCCGTCAAAAGCGCCGCCGCAGATGAATAGGATATTCGTCGTATCGATTTGGATGAACTCCTGATGCGGATGTTTGCGTCCGCCTTGAGGCGGCACGGAAGCGACCGTACCTTCCAGAATTTTCAGCAAAGCTTGCTGAACGCCTTCCCCGGAGACGTCACGGGTAATGGACGGGTTCTCCGATTTGCGCGCTACTTTATCGATTTCATCGATATAAATGATGCCGCGTTCCGCTTTTTCCACATCATAATCGGCGGCTTGAATAAGCTTCAGCAGAATATTTTCCACGTCTTCGCCCACGTAACCGGCTTCCGTCAAAGAAGTCGCGTCCGCGATCGCAAACGGCACATTCAAAATTTTGGCCATGGTTTGAGCGAGCAGCGTTTTGCCCGAGCCCGTAGGTCCAAGCAGCAAAATATTGCTCTTCTGCAGCTCTACGTCTTCAATTTTGCTTTGGGTGTTGACCCGTTTGTAGTGATTGTATACCGCTACGGACAGTGATTTCTTCGCTTGTTCCTGTCCGATGACGTATTGATCCAGGATATCCCGGATTTCTTTCGGTTTTGGAATTTCCTTAAGGTCCAGCTCTTCTTCGTGTCCCAGCTCTTCCTCCACGATTTCCGTGCAGAGCTCAATGCATTCGTCGCATATATAAACGCCTGGTCCGGCTACAAGCTTGCGTACCTGCTCCTGCGATTTGCCGCAGAACGAACATTTCAACTGGCCTTTTTCGTCGTTGAATTTAAACATGTAAACACCCCTTTATGAATTTATGGGCTTCGAAATCACCTGATCGATAATCCCGTAGGCCTTTGCCTCTTCCGCGCTCATGAAAAAGTCGCGGTCTGTATCGCGTTCGATTTTTTCAAGGGGTTGACCCGTCCGATCCACATAGATCTGGTTCAGTTTTTCTCTCGTTTTGATGATCCAGTCGGCATGGATTTTAATATCCGTCGCCTGACCGCGAACACCTCCGAGCGGTTGATGAATCATCACTTCGCTGTTGGGAAGCGCAAACCGTTTGCCCGGAGCGCCCGCCGTCAGCAAAAGCGACCCCATGCTTGCGGCCATTCCAACGCAGATCGTGGACACATCGGGTTTGATGAATTGCATCGTATCATATATTCCCATCCCCGCGGTGACTGAACCACCCGGCGAATTGATGTACAGGTGAATATCTTTCTCAGGATCCTCCGCCGCCAAGAACAACAGCTGGGCAATCACGAGATTGGCAACTTCATCGTCAATAGCGTTGCTGAGAAAAATAATACGATCCTTAAGGAGTCTTGAATAAATATCGTAAGAGCGCTCTCCCCGATTCGTTTGTTCTACAACCATAGGTACCAGACTCATGTGACCAACCTCTTTTCCTTTTCAAATTCCCTAACGCTTACAAAATCATTCTATCATGTTCAAACGCGCATGTCATTTTTCACACAGTACAGTTTATGTTTGCTTTAACACATTATATAACTGTCAGCTTGTCCCATGCCAAATGGAAATAAATGTATCGTCAAAAGGTGAAAAATTAAGGCACGCATTGGAGTATACGTGCCTTAAAGTTAACCATGATGTCTATAGGGTGCCAAACTCGGCTGAAAAATTATTCTTCGTCTTGTGCTTCTTCGGCTTCTTTTTTATCCTCGTCGGCTTTAGGTTCCGCTTTAGCCGCTTTTTTCGTCGTTTTCTTGGCAGGCTTGCTTTCTTCCTTCGGAGCATCCGCATCAGTTTGTTCCGCTGGAACTTCTTTGCTGTTTTCAAGCAGGAATTCGATCGTTTTGCGGATCAGAATTTCCTCTCTCAAGCTGCCCAAAGAACCGTTAGCCGCCAAAATGTTGCGGATATCATCAGGCGTACGTTTGTATGCGTTCGCCATATCGGTAAGCTCTTGGCTGATTTCGTCTTCGGAAACTTCGATTTTTTCGGCTTTGGCGATTTGCTCAAGCGCCAGGTTGTTGCGAACGCGTTTTTCGGCATCTCCATGCATTTGTCCTCTCAAATCTTCTACAGTTTGACCGGAGAAGCCCAGGAACATATCAAGATTCATGCCTTGGGAACGCAAGCGATTATCGAAATCGCGGACCATGTTTT
Source organism: Paenibacillus terrisolis (assembly GCF_056171975.1). Classification (NCBI taxonomy): domain Bacteria; kingdom Bacillati; phylum Bacillota; class Bacilli; order Caryophanales; family Paenibacillaceae; genus Paenibacillus; species Paenibacillus terrisolis. The sequence goes on from NZ_JBKFGG010000009.1 coordinate 50,422, forward strand.
CAACTTCACTGTCGATCATGGCTTCCGGAATTTCAACTTCCACGCTTTCGCCGATTTTGTCAACGAGCGCGGATTCGCGGGATGCTTTGCCCTCTTGTTCTTTACGGGACGCAAGTTGTTTCTTCAGATCTTCTTTGTATTCATCCAAAGTGTCGAATTCACTGACATCCTTCGCAAACTCGTCGTCCAATTCAGGAAGCTGCTTGCGTTTGATTTCATGAACTTTCACTTTAAATACGGCTTCTTTGTTGGCCAATTCCACTGCTTGGTAGTTTTCGGGGAAAGTAACGACAACGTCTTTGAAGTCGCCGGTAGCGAGTCCTACCACTTGATCCTCAAAACCAGGGATGAACGTGTTGCTTCCAAGCTCCAGGGAATAACGTTCTGCTTTTCCGCCTTCAAAAGGAACTCCGTCTACGGATCCGTCAAAGTCGATAACAACAGTGTCGCCGCTTTGAGCCGCTTCTTCGTCGATGACAACGAGTTCAGCGTGACGTTGTTGCAAACGTTCCAGTTCTTGGTTCAATTCTTCTTCGCTGATTTCGGTGTTTACGGCAGGAACTTCCACGCCTTTGTATTCGCCAAGCTTCACTTCCGGTTTAACCGTAATTTTAGCTTTGAACTTGAAAGGTTGTCCTTTGGCAAATTGCTCTACGTCAACTTCAGGACGATCAACCGGGAAGATATCCGTTTGATCAACAGCTTCCGAATAAACTTCAGGAAGCAAAATATCGATAGCGTCTTGATACAAGCTTTCTACGCCAAAACGCGCTTCAAAAATCGGCCGAGGCACTTTGCCTTTGCGGAATCCTGGAACGTTAGCTTTCTTTACCACTTTTTGAAAAGCTTTATCCAGTGCAGCGGATACGCGCTCCGCGTCCACTTCAACCTCTAGAACGCCGAGGTTCTTCTCTATTTTTTCCCAAGTTGCTTTCATTTTATGCCTTCCCCTCCAAATTTCACATATACTTTAAATACTGAAACCGAATCGCGATAAAACAGCTATCAGTTCCAGTATAGCTGTCCTTATGAACACGATCAGAATAACCATTATATTATAAACAACAAAACATCATTTTACAAGAGTCCTCGAAAGCCGGAATCTCCGCCATTTTCTAGCATAAGGCGCCGCCGGAACTCCCTTCCGTCGCTCTATCTGCCGTTCGCTCCGGTCGCGGCAAACTGCCGCATCGAACGGTAAGCCTGCTCGAAACGCAGGCGCAAACTGTCGGTGATGCCATACAATAAACGGATTTCCTCTTCGCTTTTCCCGCCCGGGAAGCTGTCTGCAACCGTCCGATGCAGCGCAGCGGCCCAAACATCGGTAGCGTCGTCGTCTTCGCTGAGTATCGATCGGTAATCAAGCGTGCCGTAAACCGCCATAACAAACTGCGACCATAATTCCTGGGCAAAATAAAACAGCGTCGGGTCATGCACTTGAGCCTGATCTCCCACTCGTTCCAGCACCGCTTGGACGGCCTGCGGAAAATCCTCCGTTCTAAGCGGTACAAGTTCGATTTCAATTTCAACCTGCTCACTGCCGCGATAAAGATATAAAGTCCCTTGGGTTCCGCGCCGCCGCAGCGTTTGCAGCACGCGGAATTGCAGCAGCGGGTGCAATTCCTTGCGGTTTAGCCAGTCGATCAGCGTGTCGTCCACTTCCGGCCGGTCCAGATACGCCAGCTGTTCCAAAGCGAGGAAGGTATGTTCCGACAAGGGCTTGTCGATAACCGCCTGAAGCAGCTTATTCGCGTAATCCTCGTCTTCGGCCAGCTTCGCTTCCACATGCCGCCGGGCCATCTGCTCTTCAGCTTCGTCGTCCGGAGACTCGATATATTCCTGAATGCCGTAACCGCCGCCTGCGCCCGGAAACGCGCTGGTCAGCCAATCCAGCAGGGATTGCCATTCCTCATAATGCCTTGGATCCTCTCCTTGGCACTGGAGCAAAAATTTCAGGAGATCGACCGCCTCCCCGTATCTCTCCGTTTCCAGCATGCGGGTCAGTTCGATCTGGTAATAATCCAGCGTTTTGGGAAATAAAACGATATTGTCTTTCTCATCGGGTCGAAAACTGCTGATAAGAGCACCTCCTCTCTGCCGAACTGCAATTTCTTCTGAGATTATAGCATAGACAGGAGGGAAGACAAAAATTCCCGTCCGAGAATATGTGACATAATTCTTACCCTAATATCCGGAAAAGAAAAATCCAAAAAAACATTGCCTATCCTCCTCAGCTATGTTATCATATTTTTTGCTTGAATTTTTCTTATCTCCCATGTCCCAGTAGCTCAGCTGGATAGAGCAACGGCCTTCTAAGCCGTCGGTCACGCGTTCGAATCGTGTCTGGGACGTATCTCAATAATAAATGCCTCAATCTGATGTGAGATTTCTCCGCATTCAGATTGAGGCATTTTTCGTATTTTCTTGCCTATATACCGTACTCCTCCACCCGATCCAGCCATTCGTTGACGAGTGCATCAAAAAGTTCGGGCTGCTCAATCTGGAGATTATGTCCGGCCCTGTCCAAAACCGCAAAGGTCCCCCGCGGATATTTATCCATGATGGCCAGCGCGTCTTTAAATCCGGCGGATGCGTCCTGCTTCCCCAACAGAAAAAGGGACGGTTTCGGAAACTCGCGTTCATCGACCGGAAAAGAAAAGCCGTACTTTTGTTTGATCCGCGCCAAAAACGGCTCATCGGCAAGAACGCAGCCGGACAGCACTTCGCTGACATATCTTTTCCAGTTCGCTTCATTTAAAACGACGCCCATCGAGCTGAATTCTTCGATTTCCTCACGGGAAAGCGTAGACAAAAACTCGGCGTCTTTATGTATAACCGTTCGCCCCGGCAGCGCCCTGTCCTTCTTCTCCGGCAAGATCGCCGGGCAAATAAACGCTGCGCCCCGTATCCGCTCCGGCTCCTGCGCGATGATTCCCCGGGCCAGATACCCCCCGTAGGATTCCCCGGCCACCAGGAATTCTTCGGACCCGGGAACCCTCTCTTCTATAAAAGAGAGGACGGCCTCGAGCATCCCGTCCGAGCTGTTAATGCCGGCGTAATTCTGCGTCCGTCCCATCCCCGGCAGATCGAGGTAGATTCTTCTCCAACCCGGCCGATCGCGAAAAACCGGCTCCATACAGCCGCTCATCAGCCGATGGTCCGGTGTAAACCCATGAATCATCAATATCGGCGTACCTGTCCCTACTTCTTCATAATAAAGGTTTGTGTTATTAACCTGGCAAAACGGCATTGTCTGGCACCTTCCCTTCGTAATTTATAATCCATTATAATACGAATGTATGTTCCCGTTCAATAAAATAGTCAACCCCCGCTTTCCATGATAAGCGGGGGTTGATCTTATCTCGGTTTTTAAGCCTGCAGACTGCTCATCGCATTTTTTAGAATGCCGCAGGATATATCGAATTTGCTTTGTTCTTCTTCCGTCAAAATCAGCTCCACAACTTCTTCGATCCCGCCATCGCCAATAATGGCCGGCACTCCCGTGCATACGCCGGATTGGCCGTATTCCCCTTCGAGAACCGCGGAGACGGCGATAATCCGGTGTTCGTCGTTCAGGATGGAACGGACGATATAAGCGAGGGCATTCCCGATGCCAAACTGCGTGTTTCCTTTGCGGGTAAAGATCTCCCACCCTGCGTCCTTCGTTTTACGGGCGATCTCATCCAAGCTGACATGGCGAAAACGTTCCTTATGCTGATCCAAAATATGCAGCAGAGGTTTGCCTCCGATCGTCACATGCGACCAGGCGACAAACTGCGATTCACCGTGCTCCCCAAGCGCATATCCGTTTACGCTGCGCGGATCGATGGAGAAGACGTCCGAAAGCAGCGTTTTAAGCCGAGCCGAATCGATCGATGTTCCCGTGCCGATCACCCGGTTGCGCGGAAACCCCGATATTTCCCTAACAAGATAGGTCACAATATCAACCGGGTTGGCCGCGACGACAAAAATGCCGTTAAAGCCCCCCTCTACGATAGGGGTAACGATATCCCGGGTGATTTTCTCGGCGTCATGGAGTAAATCCAGCCGCGTCTGCCCGGGTTTCGTCGGATTGGCCCCCGCCGTAATCACTACGACATCGACGTCGCGGCAATCTTCCAGACGCCCGGCGACCACTTTTGTCCGGGTAGACGTAAAATCCATACAATGCGACAGATCCAAAGCCTGCGCCACCGCACGGTCGTATGTTCGGTCGATCATCATAATTTCATCGCACACCGACTGATTGATCATCGAATAAGCGCAAGCCGCTCCCACCAAACCCGATCCGACAATCGTCACTTTCCTCGACCTTCTTGCCATCTCACCAACCTCCAATGTTCCATTGCTGTTCCATATATCTTATTCCTTAAATTATAACCGCAAACGAAATAATAAACGATCCATATGTAACGTAATCTGACATGACGTATGTAATTTATTCTACAATATATGCATCATACCGTCTTCAGGTAAGCGGAAAGAGGGTGCCTCAAAAGTAAATTGGTTCATTTTTCGAACCCCTCGCTTACATGAAAAGGAATCAAAAGTGGAAAAATGAAAGTTCTTGCCTGGAATCAATGATAACCGGTAATTTCTCGAATAGCGGTATAAAATGACCTTATTTCACTCGGAAACCGCATTTTCCTGAAAATAGCGGTGCAAAATGGTCCTATTTTCGGCAAAACGTCCAAAACCGAGGGGAAAAGGGACTATTCTGAAGAAATAAGACCATATAACGGCGCTATTCATTCAGAATGGGGCTCTCCCTTGGAAATAAGGCCATAAGATGCCGCTATTTTAAGTGTCGGAGGGATGCGATGTTTGGGGACGCCGTTGACCAGAGTTAACAATTTGTTCTGACGCAAATCCTCGAAGTCGGTCAGGTATTTGGCAGCGATCAGGCGTTTTTTTCGCTATGTTGTTAGATAAGTTTTAAGGGTGTCCCAAAAGCCATCATAGATGACTCTTGGGACACCCTCTTCGGACTACGCGTAATGGACTACGCGCTATTCCCTTTCCGGGGAGGCCACAGCCAAATGTTCGGAAGCGTTGGCCGTCTCTTTGTTTTTATCCAAAAGCGCAATGATGGCGGGCAACACAATTAATGTACTGAGCAGGCATAACAATGTATCTGTAACCGTAGTCACCCCAAACAGCTTCACAACCTCGAAATTGGTGAACAACAGGGCGCTGAAGCCGCCGACAACCGTGAGGCCGGAGGCTGAAACGGCGCGCCCCACTTTAGTCATCGCCGTAATAATGGCCTCATCGGTTGCCAATCCCTTCTCCTTCTCTTCCAAATAGCGTTCCATCAATAGAATAGTGAACTCCGTTCCGATTCCGAGCACCAAAGAACCAAGCACCGCAGTTAATGGATTGATGGCGATGCCGAGCAGGAACAGCAGTGCGGTCGACCATCCATTAACTAAAACGATGGGGAGGATCGGAAAGAACGCCCGCTTTATATTCCTGTATACAACAAGCAATCCAATCAGAATAGCGAGCAGCCCGGTAATCAACGACGTATGCCGGCTATTCGTCAATCCGTTCAAACTTTTTACCTGGAGCACCTGAGTGCCTACGGGATTAGCGCTCACTCCGCCCGGAAGATTCATATTTTGTTCCAGCTTGTCGATCAGCTTCTCCTGCTCCTGTGTGCTGATATTCTCCAAAGTAAACGCGATGTGCGCCATTCGCCGATCATCCGACAACAGCGGGGCGGTCAGCTCAACCGGAATCTGGTTTAATGCATTCGCGATCTTGGATGAATCCGCCCCGCCGACATCGGGCTGGACAGCCGACATGGCGCTGATGATGCTCGAACTGCCGATGATTTCCGGGTTTTCCGCAAGAGCGCGTTTTTGAAAAGCATCCATCCACTGAATCACATCCGGACGGGTTACGTCATCCGCCTCAACCACCCAGTCCAAGGTCAGCGTATTGCCCAAAATCTCACGAATCTCGTTCATTTCCACCAACGCCGGCGCATCCTGAGGCATTAGTTTCTCAATATCGCTTTCTACATTCAGCCGATGATCTGCGGAGAAGCCGGCGACGGCGATAATGATGGGAATCACCAACATCAGCTTCGGGCGACGGACCACGTTTTTCGTCAATGCTCCAAGACCTCGCTCTACCATATTCCCCGATTTTCCGCTGCGAAGCTGGATCCCCTTGCGGTCTCTCAGCACCAACAATGGAAGCAAGAAGAAAAAGCTCATCATGTACATAATGCAGACCCCGACCGCCAGCATCAGGCCGAAATCCTTGATCATCGGCATTTCCGACAGCAGCAGCGTCAGAAATCCGGCCGCCATAATGATGACCGCAATGCCAACCGCCGGAGCCATATGTTTTACAACATGGACTACCGCTTCGGAGGAATCTTCCGTTTTGGCGAGTTCCTCCTCGTATCGGTTATGGAACTGCAGGGCAAAGTCGGTCCCCAATCCGATCAGGATCGGCAGCAGAGCCATCGTTGCAATGCTAAGCGGCATGCCAATGTAACCCATTAGCCCAAAAGTCCAGATCATGCCGGTCAGGACAACCGGAAGCGAGAGAAGGCGCCATCTGACCGGAAATACGATCAGCAGTACAATGACCATCAAAACAACGACCGTCAGCAGCATCGTTACAATATCCTTGGAAATAAAATCTTCAATGGTCTTGGAAATGGCGGGGATACCCGAAAATAAGGACTTGGAATGCTCGATCGGATGATTTGCGATGATACGCTGCAATTCGTCGGTGACGTCCGCCATTTGCTGCAGCGTAAGTCCGCTGTCCAATTGTATATTAAACAACACGCTTCTTCCCTCTTCAGGCAGCAGTGCCGCCACGGCTGATTGAGGGGTGCCGGACTCGTCAAACAAGGCGTAACGCACAAACGCCGGATTGTTTGCGGAGAATTCACCAATCTCTTTCATTTGGCGGATTTGCTCTCCGTATTGAGCGGCAATCGCCTGCTCCGTTTGCAGCTTCGCGGCTTGCGCCTCCCGGGTCTGCGCTGCTTCATCTCCTCCGTTTGCTTTTGCGGCGGCGGCTGCCTCAGTCATCGCTTTCTGAACTTGCTCTGCCGTCTGCTGCTCCATCTCCGTCATTTGCCGTTTGGCCTGCCCGGCAAAAACATCAACCATGGAAACCGGACTGGTTACCGAATATACCCGATCAGCGGCGGCCAGTTCCTTCTGCAATGCGGTTATTTCCCGCAGCGCATCTTCGTCAAGCAGCAGGTTGTCATCGCCGCGCAACAGAAGCACTAAGCTCTCTCCTCCAAACTGCTTCTGAAACCGCGCATTATGAACCGAAACCGGATCATCCTGAGAGAGCAGCATATCTACACTTGTCTTCACCTCAATTCGGGTCAATCCGTAAGCCATTCCCGCAGTAATCACAGCAATAATGACGAGCAAGGGAACCGCTCGTTTGGATATCAGCCTGCCGGCTTCTAACATAACCTTTTTCAAATGCATTCTCTCACTCCATTTCATTATCATTACACAAAAGACCCAAAAACTCGATGTGGTTCCGCACTGTTCCTCCATCAACCAAGAAGCGTAGGATGATCACCTCCTTTCATAAATCGTTTTACCACCAACCCTTCTATGAATTCGCGGCAAGTTACCATCTTATCGGCCAGACATACGATCCAGGATTCCCCAAAGCGAGGTGGAACCGGAGTTAACGGCCACATATGCTTAACGATGATATCCCGCTCGATTCTGTTAAGAAGGAAGATCTCCTCCGCATTGCGCAGGGCAATTTGGGGATGGGTGAATCCATGCCATTTTCCTCTCCCTGCCGTGTTATGCCAATCATATAAAAACAGATCATGAAGCAGTGCGCCTCTAGCCGCCGAGCGATAGTCAAGCTTCAATTTCCGGCATAATATATAGCTTAGAAACGAAACGGATTTGGAATGTTCCAAGCAGGTTGTTTGCCCATGCTGCAAGAACGTATCCATCCGCTGCACCGATTCATGCGCAAGCAAATCCGTAACGCAAGCCAGATAATCTCGTGTATCTGTGTATCCGGATGTGGAGCGGGCGGGAGATTGCCGGCGAACCCATTCCACGCTTGCGGATATTCCGGCATCCAAAATAAAATACAACCCGGCCAGCCACGCGACAGTCATAACGACCTTCGGAGGAATCCATGAAACCGCCTGCGATACGGACGGATGCAGAAATTCTCCCAGCAAGACGGCAATCACTCCCCACAGCAGAGAATATTCCGCACAAACATATCCGCCGATATTCAATCGTTTCCCGCTATAGTCCCACCATTTTCGCCGAAACACCTTATCCAAAATCAGGCCGGCCAGATACTCCAGCCACGAAACCAACACGGCGGAAATACAAAATAGAGACAGGACACGGACAAACGGCTCATCGACTCTTGCCCAATCCGAAACATGGATAATAAGCAAAGCCCCGAAACCGTATATCGGGCAAAAGCAGCCAAATAAAAATCCTCTATTTACGAAACGCCGCTGCCTTACACTGGCGAAAACCGTTTCCATGACCCAGCCACCCCAGGCATAAATGAAAAAAAACAAAATTTCTTCGGCAAGTTCCTTGTTCATTCGGCACACCTCAGATTTTCAATTTACACAAAAGACCCAAAAACTCCGCATGAAATAAGGCTCTCATGCCCCGAAACCAATCTCCCGATCAAAATCGGCCCGAGCGAAATATAGCATAGAGCAGCCAGATCATCATCAGCAGCGAAACCACAGCCCCAATCTCCAGCATGGGCAACTTCCAGAGAATCGTTTGCGCGCCGCTTAGGGATGCGCCGACAATCAAGCCCAGCAACACCAGGCTGAGCGCCAGAAACACAATACTGAAGGACATCTGATTGCTTATCCGGTCCATTTTTTTAAGCAATTGGTCAAGCTGCGGCGAATCTACTTCGACCTGCACTTTTCCCTTGTCCAGTCTCTTTGCCAGGCGTCCCAGAGTTTCGGGCAGCTCGCCGGCCATCAGCAAATATTCCGGGAGATCCTCCAGCGTATTTTTCAGAAAGCTCCAAGGATTCAACCGCTCCAAATACAATCTTCTTCCAATCGGTTCCGCAACATCAAACACGCTGAAATCGGGAGCAAGTTCTGCAACGATTCCTTCCGTGGTAAGAATGGACTTTCCAACCAGAGCCAATTCGGAAGGAATGCGAATCCGGTGTTGTAAAGCCACGCCGAACAGATCCCCGATCATTTCTCCTAAACGGACCTCTTTTAAAGGGGTATCCTGTACAGCTTGCCGCGATCAACCTCTTCGGGAACCATGCCCAGCCGCTCGATGGCGCGCATCACTCCCTTTGAGCTTCTGTTCCGCAAAGCGACGATAAAGGACCCAAAATGTTTTTGCGTATGTGCGGACAAGCGGCCCACCATTCCAAAATCGAGAAGCGCAATCTCTTCGCCGGGTAAAACCAGAATATTGCCCGGGTGAGGATCGGCGTGAAATACGCCGTCAACCAGAATTTGCCGAAATATCGTACCTGCCAAACGTTCAGCCACCACATGCTTCCGGACTCCCTGTTCCTTCAGCCGTGCGGTGTCGGACAGGCGAATTCCCGGGATATATTCCATGGTTAATACCCTTTCGCCGGAATAAGCGCGGTATACGGCAGGGATGCGCACATGTTTCCAATCGCGCGCTGCGCGGGCAAATCGCTCCAGATTGGAAGCTTCTACTCGGTAATCCAACTCATCAAGCAAACTTGGGACCAGTTCCTCCACCACCTCGGTCAGCCTCCAACTGGCCGACCAGCCGCCATACCGGTCGGCCAGCCGAGCCAAATCGGCCAATATGTCCAAATCCGTTTCAACAAGTTGAGAAATTTGCGGCCGCTGAACTTTGACGGCCACTTCCATACCGTTGGCCAGAATGGCACGATGAACCTGCCCAATGGAAGCTGCGGCTAAAGGCTGCGGCTCAAAAAATTGAAAAAGCTGCGAGATGGGAGCCCCCAATTCTTGTTCCAGAATGATGCAGACGTCAGCGTATGAAAACGGAGGAACATTATCCTGAAGCTTGGCCAACTCGTCCAAAATAGGCTGAGGAAGCAAATCGGGCCGAGTGCTTGCGAGCTGCCCCAGTTTGATAAACGCGGTCCCCAATTCCTCCAGGAGCAGCCGGATATGTTTGCCTGCGGTTTGTAAATCCAGCGGACCGTTTAAGAAGTCCTCCGCTTCTCCCTGGCCTCTATCGAGAATAAATCCAAAACCGCTGCGGACCAAAGCGGAACAGATGGTCCGATAACGCTGAACCCGGCTGATACTCGTATACACCACCGGTCCCGCACCCCCGTTAGTTTTTCAAGTCTGCTTTTTGTTCAAGAGCATGGATACGAAGTTTTAACTGCTCGAGTTCATCGCCACCCGGCTGCTCTGGTTTCGGGAAAACCGACCGAATCCGCTCGCGAATCCGTTCCTCCGCATGCCGCTGCGCTTCCTCGCCGCGAGAGATCAGTTCGTCAACCCGGGAACGAACGTCCATGCCGCCGTTCTCCCCCTTTTTGATCAGCGCTTCTACCGATGCTTCAATATGCTCTTTGCCCACCGCGGCCAGACCGATCCCGAGCATCATCGCTTTTTCCAATTTCGTTTTCATTCGTGTGCAGCTCCTTTCCTATATACCCCATTACAGGGATAAACCCGATTCAAAAATAAACGTCTATAATCCACAAGATACCCAAAAACTAAAGACAAGCCAGCTAACGAGAACCGAAGTTCCGTCAAGCCAATGCTTCGTGCAACAGAGTCGACAGCATCCGCTGCTCCTGGTTGGACATTTGATCCATCATGCCAAGAAAATCAGACACAATTTCCGCAAATTCCGTGCCCAACTCATCATTGATGGTTTGAATAATGGTGCCGAGAACCGTTCCCACAAACATCAGGGTGCCGTTTTCCAGATTAGGCGTTTTGCTGACCACCAAACGGATTAACGTTTCCGTCTTGCCCCCGAGCTTTTTGACATAGACCAGCATCAGACCAAGGATATAGCCGCAAAACTCAATACTGGAGGCCTTGGACGGAATCTCGCTCATTACCTTTCGGATCAACTCGTTTATGTTGCCGCCTTTTACGTCTTGCAGCAGCTTGCGAATAGAAGCAACCGTCTGCTCCCAATCCGGCGGGTTATAGGAATCGCTCCGTTTTTGCTTGAATAGATCGGTCGCCTTGTTGGTCGGTGAAAAGACCACCTGAGAACGGCCCGTTTCTTTGGTATTCAATTCATAGTCGCGAGTCACAAACCCAAGCTTTTCAATTTCCTTCAGCATGTCGTAAGCGGTCCATTTGCTGATCCCGAGTGAACGGGCCAACGTCTCATAATGAATGGGCAAGCGCGTTCGCTGATAAAGCTCCACCAAGTGTCCCAGCAGCTGCAGTCTGCGTTTCGTGAGCGGCATGGATATTCACCTCAAAAAGTTCGTTTTTTGGTTTTTTGGTTTTTTGTGTTTTTATGTTACCATTCCATTTATCGATAGTCAAGATATGAGATTGTACTTATCAAAAAACACCGGTTCCGGCCTTGCGTTAGCCTTCCTTCGCCCGCTTTTAGATGAAAGACTGAAATCAGTGAGTCGATCAATGCGGACATGACATGAGGTGAACTCATGAACAAGCAGAAGAACTCACTTGGACGGATCACGGAAATACCTGCGAATATACAGTCATTTTACATTTTTCGGCACTGACGAAAGGAAAACGCGAGAAATTATTGCATTATTGCAGGAAAGCTGCAAGCTGCCCCTAAAGCTCACGGATCTCTTTCCAGAAAAAAAGAGAACCCCCGTCTTGTCTCCAAGACGGGGGTTACTCGACAATCTGGCTGCCGCGATATTCTCGGCTGTCTCGACAACCTGACTGCCGGAAACATCTCCGGCAGCTTTCTACTATTGAAATCAGCTTTTCATTCTTGGATCCAAAGCATCGCGCAAGCCATCGCCCATCAGATTGAATGCCAGTACGGTCAACATAATTGATATCCCCGGAAAAATAACCGTCCATGGCGCCGTGGCGATAAACTGCCGCGAGTCCGATAACATCTTACCCCATTCCGGCGCCGGAGGCTGAGCCCCCAGGCCAAGAAAACCAAGCGCGGCCGCTTCGATAATGGCCGTCGCGATGCCCAGCGTCCCTTGTACGATAATCGGCGTTAAGCTGTTCGGCAAAATATGCCGCACCAAAATGCCGCTGTTCTTCATCCCGATCGCCCTAGCCGCCGTGATATATTCCTCCGATTTCAGGCTGAGCACCTTCGCCCGGACTAATCGGCCGTACGTCGGAATGTTCACGATAGCGATCGCGTACAACGCATTTTGCAGCGATGGCCCCAGAATCGCCACGATGGCGATGGCGAGAAGGATGCTTGGGAAAGCGAGCAAAATATCAAACAGACGCGAAATGATCATGTCTACCCATTTGCCGTAGAAGCCGGCCAGAATGCCAAGCAAGGTTCCCAAAACGATGGAACCGAGCACCGAAAACGTACCCACCCAAAGCGAGATTCGAGCCCCGTACAATACCCGGGTGAACAAATCCCGGCCGAGGTCATCCGTTCCGAACCAATGCTGGGAGGACGGAGCCTTCAGGCGGTCGGCCAGCACCTGCGCCTTGTAATCGTACGGTGCGATAACGGGAGCCAGCAAGGCGATGACGATAAAAATCGCAATCATCACAAGACCCGCCATCGCGATTTTGTTCTTGCGGAATGCCTTCCACGCATCGCGCCAAGGTCCGGAAACCTTTTCCGCCGAAACGGCGGACTTGCTTGCTGCGGTTGCTGTAACTTGAGCCATGGTTTCCCTCCTTACCGATAGCGGATGCGCGGATCGACTGCCGCATAAAGCAGATCCACGATCAAATTGATAACAACGAATATAAAGGCGATAATCAGGATTCCGGATTGAATGACCGGATAATCCCGCGAGCTGATCGCTTCATAAATGTAGCGGCCCACGCCCGGCCAAGCGAAAATCGTCTCGGTCAAAACCGCTCCGCCAAGCAGGGCGCCGGTTTGCAGACCGATGACCGTCAGCACGGGAATAGACGCATTTTTGAGCGCATGCTTGTAAACGACGAGAAATTGCGACAAGCCCTTGGCTTTGGCCGTGCGGATAAAATCCGAATTCATGACTTCCAGCATGCTGGAACGGGTCATGCGGGCGATGACCGCCATCGGAATCGTGCCGAGCGCAATGCTCGGAAGAATCAGATGTTTGACGACCGTCCAGAATTGATCCCAGCGGCCCGCCAAAATGCTGTCCAGCAGGTATAAATTGGTGATGGACTCGACCGGATCGCGCTGATTCATACGGCCGATCGAAGGGAGCCAGTGCAGCTTCAGCGAGAAGATCCACTGCTCCATAAGACCGAGCCAGAAAATCGGCATCGAAACCCCGATGAGCGCGATCAGCATACAGACGTAGTCAAACCATGAGTTTTGCCTCCAGGCGCTGATGATACCGGCATTGACCCCAACAAATACCGCGAACAGCATCGCCGCGAAGGTAAGCTCGGCGGTTGCCGCCAGATAAGGAGTGATCTCCTGGGTAATCGGCACTTTCGTGCGGATCGATTGACCCAGATCTCCTTTTACCAAATCTCCCAAATAGGAGAAGTATTGTTCATACCACGGATTGTTCAAACCCAGCTGTTCCCGCAGCGCTTCCTTGGACTGCTCTGTTGCTTTTTGGCCCAGGATTGTTTCTGCCGGGTCGCCAGGAATCGCATGAATAATGGAAAACACGATAATCGTCATTCCAATTAGGACGGGAACCATGATCAGTATTCGTTTTAAAATATAGGACTTCAAGTTAAGGTTCACCTACCAATGGCGTTAGATTACCGCCAAGTTATTCAAAATAGATGTTGCTGTAATACTCGGTGCCCGTCGGAGCCGGAACATAACCCTTCAGGTTGGCTTTGGCCGCCAGCAGAGGCGTCGTATTCACAAGGGGAATCCATGGCGCGTCTACTTTAATGATTTCTTGAGCTTGTTTGTACAGGTCGGCCCGTTTGGTTTGATCCGTTTCCTTTTGCGCCTGGACTAAAATTTCATGAAGCTGATCATTGGAATAATAGCTGTAGTTGTTGGAGCCGATGGCATCTTTATCAAGCAGCGTGTAAAGGAAGTTGTCCGGGTCTCCGTTGTCGCCCGTCCAGCCGAGCATGTACAGATCGTCTTTTTCGCCGGCTTTCGCATCGTCCAGGTAGGTCGCCCATTCCGGAGATTCGATCTTCACTTTTACGCCGATTTTTTCAAAATCCGCTTGAATGACTTCGGCTACTTTTTTGCCGTCAGGCATGTACGGACGCGCTACAGGCATTGCGTAGAACGTATACTCGCCAGGCAACCCGTTCGGATATCCCGCTTCGGCCAGCAATTGCTTGGCTTCATCCAAGTTGTAATCGTAGTCTTTGATGCTGTCGTTGTAGCCCCAGAGCGAAGGCGGCATCGGGTTGACGGCCGGTGTAGCCTGACCTGCGAAGAAGGCGTCGATAATGCCCTGCTTGTCGACGGCGTGGTTCAGCGCTTGTCTAACCTTGACATCGTCAAACGGTTTTTTCTTCAGGTTGAAGCCGAGGTAACCCACGTTATTGGACGGACGTTCGATCTGCTGCAGATCCGGATTGCTTTGCAGCGTTGCCAAATCGTCCGGGTTCAAGTCTTCCATCAAATCGATTTCGCCGCTTTGCAGCGCGTTAAACCGTGCGGAGTTGTCCGGAATGGAACGTACGATAACTTTGTTCAGCTTCGGAAGACCCTGCTTCCAGTAGTTTGCGTTTTTCTCCAGCGTGATCGAGTCGTTGCGTTTCCATTCTTTGAACACGAACGGTCCCGTACCTACCGGCTCGTTTTTGAAGTTTTCCTTTTTCTCTTGAATGGCCGTCGGGCTGGCGATACCAAAGGAAGTCATGGCCAGGTTTTGCAGGAACGGCGCTTGCGGCTGATTCAGCGTAAATTCAACCGTATTCGGATCAACGGCTTTCACTTCCTTGATGACGCGATGACCGTCCGGTCCAAACATCGAATCGTAATAGTCGAAAGAGTCTCCTTCGAACTTAAATTCGCTCTTCGGATCGCTCCAGCGGTTGAAGTTGAATACAACAGCATCGGCGTTGAAGTCCGTTCCGTCATGGAACTTGACGCCTTGGCGAAGTTTGAACGTGTAAGTCAAACCGTCATCGGAAACCGTCCAGCTTTCGGCCAGCGATGGTTCCACTTCGGTGGTACCCTCTTTGTACTCCAGCAAAGAATCATACACTTGGTGAGCGATCTTCAACGACTCGCCATCGGTTACGATCGAAGCGTCCAGCGAAGCCGAGTCTCCTCCGCGACCTACGATCA
This sequence comes from Paenibacillus terrisolis, assembly GCF_056171975.1. Classification (NCBI taxonomy): domain Bacteria; kingdom Bacillati; phylum Bacillota; class Bacilli; order Caryophanales; family Paenibacillaceae; genus Paenibacillus; species Paenibacillus terrisolis. Next base: position 65,787 of record NZ_JBKFGG010000009.1, read on the forward strand.
AAGTATCCTGCGAGGACTGGGAAGTCGTTTCTGTGTTACCCCCCGTGTTCGTGCCGGCTGCTGCACCATTGTTGTTCTTGCCGCCGCCGCATCCGCTGAGAGCGAGTGCCGAGCTAATCATTAAAATCAATGCGACGCTACCCCATCTTTTCACCTTCATTTTGTGACTCCCTTCCTTCGCTTAAGTTTTATTTGTGTTTGTTTATATAAAGCCGGGCCTTGGCCGGGCTATAAACCATGTTCCTTACGTCTAGACGGCGGTTTCCGATGAAACCTCGGAATCAAATAAATGACAAGCGGTTTGGTGGCCTGACTCCGTTTGCGCGAGCTCCGGACGTTTCAAGCGGCAGATTTCCATCGCCTTCGGACAACGCGTATGAAACGCGCAGCCCACCGGAGCGTTAGCCGGGCTTGGAACCTCGCCCTGCAAAATAATCCGTTCCGGCTTAAAATCCGGATCCGGTTCCGGCACCGCGGAGAGAAGAGCCTGCGTGTACGGATGCTGCGGTTTGGAATACAACGTATCTTTATCCGCAATCTCCACGATTCTGCCCAAATACATCACCGCCACGCGGTCGCAGATATGTTTCACGACGCTGAGATCATGAGCGATAAAAATGTAGGTGAGCCCAAACTCTGCCTGCAGGTCCTGCAGCAGATTCACGACCTGCGACTGGATCGATACGTCCAGGGCGGATACGGGCTCGTCGGCAACGATCAGCTTAGGCTGCAGCGCAAGCGCCCGAGCAATACCGACACGCTGGCGTTGGCCTCCGGAGAATTGATGCGGATAACGCTGCAAATGGCTTGGCGTCAGGCCTACGACATCGATTAACCGGTCAATGATCTGCTGCCGCTCCTTGCCGTTGCCGACGCCGTGCACGATCAGCGGCTCTTCAAGAATGCGCTGCACCGTGTGCCTAGGATCGAGAGATGAATAAGGATCTTGAAACACAATCTGCATATCTTTTCGTTTCTTCCGCAGCTGCTCGTCGGATAACGCGGTAATTTCCTGACCGTCAAAGATGATTTTTCCGCCGCTTGGTTCGATCAATCGGAGCAAAGAGCGTCCGGTTGTCGATTTGCCGCATCCGCTCTCTCCAACGAGACCGAAGGTCTCGCCTTTGCGAACGGTAAACGAGATGTCGTCCACCGCTTTGACGAATTGCTGTGCTTTTCCGAAAAAGCCTTGGGCGATCGGATAGTATTTTTTCAAATGTTCGACTTGAAGCAATGGTTCGCTCATACGACTTCCTCCTGTGCCGTTTCATGCAGCCAGCATCGGCAGCTATGGGCCGATTCGTACTCTTTAAGCTCCGGCAATTGTTCCAGGCATCGCTGCGTGGTGTGCGGACAACGCTCTGCAAACCGGCAGCCTTTCATTTCCGTGTTCAGAATCGGGACGTTGCCGGGAATGGAGTAGAGCCGGCTTCTCTGCTCGTTCATCCGTGGAACCGATTTGATCAATCCTTGCGTGTAGGGATGCAGCGGATTTTTAAAAATATCGTGGACACTGCCTTCTTCCACAACCTTTCCCGCGTACATAACCGCTACCCTATGGCACATTTCGGCAACGACGCCCAGATCGTGGGTAATCATCATCACCGCGGTGCCGTTCTCTTGGTTCAACCGCCGGATCAGATCGAGGATTTGCGCCTGAATCGTTACGTCAAGCGCCGTCGTAGGCTCATCCGCGATCAACAGTTCGGGGCTGCAGGAGATCGCCATCGCAATCATAACCCGCTGCCGCATGCCCCCCGAGAGCTGATGAGGATGCTCGTCGATGATAGCCTCCGGCCTTGGTATGCCAACCTTGGTCAGCATTTCGATCGTTTGCGCCCGGGCTTCCTTCTTCGTCAGCCCCCGATGCATTCGGATCGCTTCCCCGATTTGGTTCCCCACCGTAAACAACGGATTCAGCGAGGTCATCGGCTCCTGGAATATCATCGAGATCGAATTGCCGCGAATGGCCCGCATCTCCCGTTCCTTGAGCGGAACGATATCCTGCCCTTTGAAATAAATCGAGCCGCCGACAATTTTACCCGGAGGGTTCGGCACAAGCTTAAGAACGGATAGGGAGGTAACACTTTTGCCGCAGCCCGATTCGCCGACCACGCCAAGCACTTCTCCAGGATTCACGTACAGATTAACGCCATCCACCGCAGGGACTTCTCCACGATCGGTAAAAAAATGTGTGCGTAAATCCTTGATCTGCAAAATGGGTTGAATCATGTTACAGCCTCTTTTCGTCAAGATAGTGGATGCAGCAACGAGACATTTATTTAAACTTTTATTTGGTGTCCCTATGAAATAGACATATGTTCATTCTCTCTATCTCGCTGCAATACGATGAAGTCCCGGGGTATGAAAAAACAAACCCCGTTAATGAACAATCGCTAGTTTTGTCTCTCTGATAAAGACAAATGTAAATTTACGCTTCTTCGCTGTGTTTCAATAAAGTCCTGGGGTATACAAATTTCCTTATCCTTGTCAATCAGAGACTTCTCGTAAAAGTCATCATTTTCGACAGTTTGTGACAAAAAATCGAACTACGGTCAATTGAGATGTTAGCATTACTTACATGAATGCAAAACGGTATATTTGATATGTTACTTTACAGCATTTTGAGAGGATAGACAATAGCATTTTTTTAACAAACGCTTTCATTTTACTGGAGAATGATATTAAAAAACGCCGAAGAGAATCTCTTCGGCGTTTCAAGCCTATTTTTTCAGTTTTCGATTATTGAACCAAAGCGGCACACGGAACACGAGATTGATCATCAGCACGATGAACACAAGCACCGCCGCCGATCTATCGGCAATTTGACGTGCATCCTCAACAATAGCCTCCGATTGGACGTACCACAAATGAACGGCCAGCGTTTCCCCCGGGGAAAGCAGGTTGAAATCCCACATCTCACCGGATGTGCTGAGCCCGGCCGTTAAAATGATGACGGCGGATTCACCAAACGCGCGTCCTGCCACGAGACATACGCCGGTGACGATCGCCTGCATCGCAACGGGGATGACCGCGGAACGGATTGTTTGGAATTTGGTTGAGCCAAGCGCGTAGGAAGCATTGCGCAAATCATCCGGAACAGCGCGCACCGCTTCTTCGGTAACTCTGGCAAGCATCGGTAGATTGAGGAACGCAAGGCTCACCGCCCCGCCAAGAATCGTCAATCCAATGCCAAAGTATTCGGCGAAAATGGCTAGGCCCAGCAGACCAAACACGATGGATGGCACGGAGGACAGCGACTCTACGCAAATTCGCAAAGCTTCGGTGAATTTGTTTTTCGGTGCGTATTCGGCCATATAAATTCCCGCGCCAAGTCCGATCGGAATCGAAATAATAAGCGAGAGGATGAGGACATAAAACGAGTTGAACAGCATCGGACCGATGCCGCCGCCGGGATCGATTTCCTCCGGCAGCTTGACCAGAAATTGCCATGAGATACTTGGAAGGCCTTTGCTGAGAATCGTAAACAGGAGCCAGAAAATAAACAGCATGATGATGCCGCCAAGCCCGTAGAAGCAAGCAGTTGCCGTCCGGTCCCAAAATACGGAACGAACGTTTTTGGGGGACGCTTTAAATCCTGTCATGACTCTGCCCCTCCTTTGCGTCCAATGAAGCGGATGAGCAAAATCAGCAGGAACGAGATAACCAGAAGCAGGAAGGCCATCATGTGCAAAGCATAGTTCCAGGTCGAATCGAACTCAACGTTGGAAATCTGCATAACGATATTACTGGTCAACACCGACGCCGGCGTAAACAGTGTTTTGGCCAACTGCGGCGTGTTGCCGATGACCATAACGACGGCCATCGTCTCGCCGATCGCCCGGGTCATCCCCAGAATGATCGCCGCAATTATACCGCGCCCTGCGGCCGGTAAAATGACTTTGAAAATGACCTGCAAACGCGTTGAACCCAAAGCATAGGCCGCATCACGGTATTTCTTCGGCACGGCGGTAATCGCATCGTCGCTGATACGGCTGATTGTCGGCAAGATCATGATCGTTAAGACCAAAGCAGCGGCAAGAACACCGTCGCCAAGCCCCTCTCCGCTTAGATTCCGAAGAAACGGAAGCAGCACGGTTAGGCCAAGATAGCCATATACAATGGAGGGGATTCCCACCAGCAAATCGAGGATCGGCCGAGTGAAATTTTTCATCCATTTCGGAGCGATTTCCGCAATCAGTATGGCCATTCCCACGGAGATCGGCACAGCGATTACCATAGTCAGCACGGTTAAGGACAACGTGTTCAAAATAAATAAGGCGGCGCCAAATTTATCTTCTTCCGGTGTCCAGTTGAGCGACAGAAAGAACTCGGCGGGTGAAACATCACGAAACGTTAAAACTGCCGTTTTACCGATGAAAAAGACGACCATCGCCAGAACGAGGCAAAGCGCCAGAATACTGAACAGAAAATAGTTTTTGAAAAAATTGTTTATAAAATAAGTTTTTGAGAATTTCTTGGTCAGACTTCGTCCGGATAACGAATTCAGCGCCGTTCCAGCGGATGGCTCGGCATTTTGCGCAGGCGTGTTCACCTAAGTTCCTCCCATACAGCAACCAGCCCTAATGTATAGGGCTGGCCGGTTTATTCAATCGAGATGAAGTTGGATTATTTCATGGCCCCGATCGGGATAAATTTCAACTTCTTCAGCGAACTTTCTTGGAACTTCTTGCCTTGAACATATTCGATGAAGGCTTTGGTTGCACCGGTAGGTTGCCCTTTAGTCATGTAGTAGCCATAAGACCAAATCTTGTACGTTCCGTTGATCACGTTAGTTGTCGAAGCGGCAACTCCGTTAAATTTAACGGCTTTGATGTCGCCACCGCTGATGTAAGTCAAGTCGATGAAACCGATCGAGTTTGGCGTCGTTGCAACGGCTGTTTTCATATCGCCGCTGGAACCAACCTCTTTATAGTTCTTCTCTTTTTTCACGATGTCGCCGCCGCCAAGCGCTTTTGCCTGGTAGTTAACGCGAGTGCCGGAACCAAAGGCACGAGTGATAACTACGATGTCTTTGTTGTCGCCGCCAACATCTTTCCAGTTGGTGATTTTTCCGGAGAAGATCCCTTTAAGTTGATCCATAGTCAAGTTATCCACATTTACGTTTTTGTTGACGATGGTTGCAAATGGGATCACGGCTACTTTGTTAGCCACTTGGCCTGCGAATGCGCTGAATCCAGGCACATTCGTGCTTGCATCCCAGTCGCAAGCGCCGATTTGGGCGATCCCTTTCTTAACGGCTTGCGGTCCGGTTACGGAACCTTTACCCGAAGCGGCGATTTTCACGCCAGGGTGCAGCTTTTGGAATTCTTTCGCAGCTTGCAGCGTCAGCGGCAGCAGCGCGGTCGAACCGTTAATCGTAATTTTACCCTTCAAATCGTCTTTGGCCCAGGCAGCGCCCGTTACCGCAGTGGTTAACAGGACCGCAGACGCGATCGTAACTAAAGAAAGTTTTTTAAACCATTTCATGGTTGTAAAGCTCCTTTCGAATCCCTATTTTATTTTGTTAATTCGGTGCCTTGGCCGGCTTGCACCAGAACGACTTTACCGTCCGTGATCAACGCGATCGTTCCGTTAGAGGAGACGTTCCAATCGGTTACTGTTGCAGTGGTGCTGTATAGTTCGGTTTTCTGGCCGGAAGCGGAAACCTCATAAAGTTTGCTGCTGCCGTCTGCCGCATCGGCGAGAACAACCAGTTTGCCCGACACAACTCCGCTGGAAACAACATTTTCGTCGGAGACCAAAGTGTCGATTTTGGATCCGTCTGCGGAAATCGCTTTAAGCGTATTGTTGGCCGCACCGTCAGGATCTCCGCTGATATAGGATACTCGTCCGTCAGCGAGAATGGACAGCGAAGTTTTGTTATCAAATTCTTTAGTCAGTTTGACAGGCTTAGCACCTTTCGTAGCAAGGTCAAGCGAGTATGCTTGGAAGCCGGCGCTGGAGAAGTCGATCGTAAGGGAGTCTTCGGTTCCGGCCGCATCTTGTTGCGCGTTGCCTGTAACGATGACGAAATAAGCGATTTTGCTTCCGTCCGCGGATACTTGAAGCTCGGCTTTATTTTCCACTTTGTCGGCAACGACTTCGGTAATTTTACCGGTGTCTACGCTTATGTAAGAAATCTTCTCTTGTTTGTCGCCTTGTACAAAGTAGATCTTTGTGCCGTCGCCCGACCATGCCAGGTCTGTTTTCACGGTAGAATCCGAGCTAAGCTGCTTGATGCTGCCGGTAGCCGTATTGATAAGGAACAGTCCGCCGTTACCGTCTGTGAATGCGCCTTTGGTTTGGTCCGGGGATACGGCAATCTCAACAGCGTATTCGTTATCGGAGAACACTTCATATTGTCCGTTTGCGTTCAATTTAACCAGTTGTGGAGTTTCGCTGTCGTCTTTGCTGACGATCACGTTTCCGTTAGCATCAAAGAAAGGAGCGGAGAATTCGCCGGTGAGACGAGCTGTGCTGCGAAGTTCGCTGCTGGAGATCACTTCGCCGCCCAATGCTTTTACAAGCAAACCCGCTTCTACAAATACGGAGCCGGATACGGATTGGGGAGCGACCGTAAATTGTGCGTCTTGGCCGTCAAGCTGATACGTTTTGGAGCCAACTTTCAATGTAACTGCGTGTAATCCCGAGCCATCCGAAACTACCAGACTGGATCCGCTTTGTTTAATAGAAGCGCCGATTCCGCCCGCGAGATCGCGAAGAGAGTAAAGAGTCACTTTGTTCACGACTGCCGATTTCAGCGTTACCGAACTGCCGTCGATCGTAAAGCTTTTGGTACCTACTTGAATGGTGGCTGTTTTGACAGCGGCTGTCTTCAATTCTGGTTTCTTGTCCGCTGCGGCCCCTGCAGTACCCACCGCTGCGGCGGAAGTCAGCAAGGCAGAAGCGATGAACATACTCATCACTTTACTATTTTTCATTCATTTCACCCTTTTCATTGGCTTATGTAACTACTATTGATTGTCGTATAGAATTGTTAATGCAATTCTCGCAAATTGTAATGTTATGTAAAAAGAATAGAAAAAAATCCCGTCACAGGTCTGTAACGGGATCGCCATTTTACATTTATTTACGAATTTAATATACGCTTGGCCATCTGCTTGATGATCTGCCAGGTAGGATTGCCTGAAACCGAGACATCATGAATGAATTTGCCGTATACCGCATCCCCGATTGCCGCTTGCCCAACAGCCGCACCTCCGAGCGCAAACACGCCGATAGCGACTCCGCCGACGGCCAGCGCCCCAATAGCCACCCCGCCGCATCCCAGCAACAATCCGAGAGCGATTCCGCCAAAAGACAGCAGCCCCGCGGACACGGCTCCGAGACTCAAGACACCCAGCGCCACCCCGCCAATTGCAACGCCGCCCAGAGCGACATCGCCGATGGCGATAATCCCCTTGGCAATGCCCGGTCTATTGGCCCAGTAACCTCTACCTACATTGATATGGACCAGAGGCAGGCCGAACAGGGTGGTTTTGGAGCGATATTCCCAATTTCCCGCATAATGCGGAATGGCCCGAAAAGTTCCTTCTCCTTCATATAAATTGTCCATATACTCCGCTGCCATTTCGGCAGGCGATCCAAGCCCCGCTATGACCCGATCCTCGTCTCCCGCAAAAGCCAGCCGGTCGCTCAGCGAAGCCTCCAGATCGTCCCGGATTCTCTGCTTAACCGAACCTTTGGCTTGGATATGAGCCAGCACTTCGTTTACATAATGATCGATCTTGCTCATTCGATATCCTCTCCCAGCACCATTTTAATGGAACCAAAAAACAACGAAAGCTCTTGCCGCATTTCGCCAGCTTTGGAGCGGCCGGGCTCCGTGATCCGGTAGTATTTCCTCCTGACGCCGCGTTTGCCGTTATCCTGCTCCCAATAGCTGGAAACAAGCCCGGAGTCCTCCAAACGGTATAATACAGGGTATAATGTGCCTTCCTTCATTTTGAAAAAGCCACGACTCCGTTCATCCAATTGGCTGATCAAATCGTAGCCGTATAAATCTGAACGGCTCAGCAGGTGGAGTACCAGAATTTCCAAGACACCTTTCTTTAATTGGCTGGCCGTATCGCCCATATTTCTCACCGTCCTGATTTTGCTTAATATTTAGCATTACTAAGTATATAATGCGGCTAAATAGATCGATTGTCAATAACTTCCTGATTAAATAGGCATGTGCGATCTTGAAAATATCGAAAAATGGCGAAAAATGGGACGAACGATTCATGTCGAATGGCCCGATTTTCCGTTATAATCAAAATTACTTTACCAGATACAGGGAGGACATCCATGCTGACAAGCCAAAGAACCGAACCGTTTCGCTATTCCATGAAACCGCCGCTGGACTGTTGGATCGAAATCAAGGAAATCAACAACATTCCGTTCACAAGCAAGCTTGCTCAAGCGGAAATTGTTGATATCAGCCGCTCGGGATGCCGGATTCGAACAAAACTGGATCTGCACGTTTCGAAACATTTGATCAATCTGGCCGTTCATCTGAAGCTGGAAGACGAAGTGCATGTGTTTCCGGGGCAAGTCCGCTGGCAGAAGGAGATACGCCCTTCTCTGTTTCACTATGGCATCTCCCTTCGCCTGACGGCCGAACAACGGGAATTAATCAACGCGGATCTTCGCGTCCTGGCCGGGTCACACCGAATTATCGCCTTATAGTAAGCTTTTAAACGAACATAAGATTGTTGGATTTGATTTTACATAGAGATTACACAAGAACCTCGCACGACTTGATCTCCATAGGTTTAGGGTTTATAATAAATATCAGCGCGTGTAAAAAGCGTGGTTTTGCGCAGAGGTTTCTTTTGCGGGTGTAGTTCAATGGTAGAATGCCAGCTTCCCAAGCTTGAGGCGAGGGTTCGATTCCCTTCACCCGCTCCATATGATGATGCCAAACCCTTTGAGTCTAAAGGGTTTTTATATTTTTCGCATTAAAAAAGCTCCCCCGCAAAAAAGGAGAGCTTTTTTGATATGAATTAAGCCAAGGCTTTAAGGCTCAGCGTTATTTCTTTGCCGCTTGGAATGTCTTCTTCCGTGAGGACAACCCAGTTGACGGCCAGAGTTTTCTTCAGCCGATCCAGCTCGGCTTCCGTAAGCCGAAGGCCTTCGATCCGGCCGTCCCCCACCTTGAAATCGGTCCCCGAATTTAAGCGAAACGCTTCTTCCAGCCAAATTTTCAGCCCGTTCCGAGTGTTGAACGTAATCCGGTATCCTTCGAGGAATGCTTGCTCCAGCTGTTCTCCGTGTTCATCCGCGTATTCAAAAAAATCCGCATACTCGTAATCCTCCGCTTCCGCCGCATGAAAGGCCTGAACGTCGCGGGAAATAATAGCTTGCAGCAGCCGATCCCGGCCTAGGCCTGCCTTTTGGGCGTGCTCCAGCAGGATGGCGGTATGTTGGGATAACTTGATCTGGCTCATATGAAGTTTAATATCCTCCCTTAATGGTTATTGGAGTGAAGATGGCAAGCAACGTAATGCTCTGGACCAATCTTGGTCCACTGCGGTTCCTCTTGCTTGCATCGTTCGGTTGCAAAAGGACATCTGGAAGCGAACTTGCAGCCGCCCGAATCGGTTGGCGAGCTCAAAGTCTCCGCCTGCGCGGTGATCGCCGTCAGATTGCGCACTTTAGGATCGGGAACGGGGATGGCAGCGAGCAGTGCCTGTGTATAAGGATGGGACGGGTGTTCATAAAGCTCGTCGCTGGGCGCAATTTCCGCCATTTTCCCAAGGTACATAACGCCGATACGATCGGAAATATGCCGGACCATCGACAGATCATGGGCGATGAACAAATAGGTCAATCCATATTCCGCCTGCAAATCCTCCAGCATATTGACAACCTGCGCCTGGACGGAAACATCGAGCGCTGAAATCGGTTCGTCGCAGACGATGAATTCCGGCTTGACCGCCAGCGCTCTGGCAATGCTGATCCGTTGACGCTGACCTCCGCTAAATTCATGGGGGTAGCGGTCGGCGTGCTCCGGTTTCATTCCCACTTTACCAAGCAGTTCAAGAACGGTTTCCCGATTTTCTTTTTTGTTCCTGAAGCCGTGAATACCAAGCGGCTCGCTGATCAATTGGGTAACGTTCAGGCCGGGATTGAGCGACGAATACGGGTCTTGAAAAATCGTCTGCATTCTTTTCCGGTAAGGCCGCATCTGCCGCTCGTTCATTTTCGCCAAATCCTGGCCATCGAACAGAATCGAACCTTCCGTTACATCATACAACCTGGCAATGCTGCGCCCGGTGGTCGATTTTCCGCAACCCGATTCCCCTACGAGACCAAAGGTCTCGCCCTTATGGATGTGAAAGCTCACATCGTCCACGGCTTTCAGCATGCTTTTCGTACCGCCGGAAGAACCGGAAAAATACTTTTTGAGCCCTTTAACCTCCAACAACGGCTGAGCGTCCATCGGAATCCCCCTTCCTCATCGGCTTGGTGTCATTGCCTTCCGCGTCCTGACCTATCCAGCAAAGAGAACGGTGTCCCATATCCTCATAATGATAAGCCGGCAATTTGGAACAAATGCTTCCCGCATAAGGGCAGCGTTCTTGAAAAGGGCAGCCGGCAGGCGGAGTCAGCATATCGGGCGGAGTACCTTCAATGGCCTCCAGGCGTTCCCGGGTCCCGGCGGACGATTTCGGTATGGAGTTCAACAGGCCTTGCGTATAAGGATGAAGCGGGCGCTCAAAAATATCTTCAACCGTCCCCTCCTCCATAATAAGCCCGCCGTACATCACGATGACTTTGGTACAGACTTGAGCAACCACGCCCAGGTCATGAGTGATGAGCATAATCGCCGTGTTCGTTTGTTCTTTGAGCTGCTGCATCAGCTTCAAAATTTGCGCCTGAATGGTAACGTCCAGGGCGGTGGTCGGCTCGTCGGCGATCAGCAGCTCCGGTTTGCACGAAAGCGCCATGGCAATCATCACTCTCTGCCGCATTCCGCCGCTGAATTCATGCGGATACTGATCGATCCGCTGCTCGGGAGAGGGAATCCCCACGTCGTGGAGCAGCCCGATCGCCAGCTTGCGGGCCTCGCTTTTGCTCACCTTTTGGTGCCGCAAAATCACCTCCGTTAGCTGTTTTCCCACTCGGATGACAGGGTTCAAGGAGGTCATGGGATCCTGAAAAATCATGGATATCCGGTTGCCGCGGATTTTCCGCAATTCTTTTTCGGGCATGCTCAAAAGATCGGTCCCAAAGAACAAAGCCTTCCCGTCCTTAATCCGTCCGGGTGGCCGAATAAGACCCATAATGGATTTGGCGGTGACGCTTTTTCCGCTTCCGGACTCCCCGACAAGGCCAAGCACTTCGCCCTGGTTTAGGGTAAAGTCCACTCCCCGTACGGATTGAACTTCGCCTTGTTGTGTCGCATAAGAGGTTTTCAGGTTTTGTACGGATAATAGGTTGGTCATGGTTTCACCCCGGTTTCATTCAAAGTTCCGTATTGATCCAATTTATCGAAATATTAACGTTTGCTCGCTTTCGGCTCAAAGGCCGTCCGGAAAATATCGCCGAGAAAATTAAACGACAGGACGGTCAACAGGATAAACAATCCCGGAAAAACGGCCATATACGGCGCATCGCTGATAAAACCCTGGGCATCGTTCAACATGCTTCCCCACGAGGAATTCGGCTGCTTGACGCCGAGTCCCAAAAAGCTCAGCGAGGACTCCATCAAAATCGCCGAAGCAATATTCATCGTGGCCGAGACGATGATGGTGGGCATAATGCTCGGAATAATGTGCTTCACGATGATGCCAAACGTGCTTTGCCCGGATACCTTGGCATAAAGTACGTATTCGCGCTGCTTCACGGATAAGGTTTCGGCCCTGACGATTCTGGAAATGCTCATCCAGCTCAATACGCCGATAATGAAAACGATGGTTCCGATTCCGGGTCTGAGATAGGCATTTAAGATCAACATCAGAAAAAATGAAGGAATGGACATCAGGACATCCACCAGCCGCATAAGCAAATTGTCGATTTTCCCGCCGAAGTAACCGCTGATCGTACCTACGGCGGTTCCCAGCGTAACGGATATTATCATGGAAAGAAACCCGACGCTAAGGGAAACTCTCCCGCCATATAGCGCTCTGGCGAAATAATCCCGCCCGTAATCGTCGGTCCCGAACCAATGGGCGGCACTTGGCCCCTTCAGTCTGTCCATAACCACGAGTTTATTGGGGTCATTGGGCGCCAAAAAAGCAAATACGGCCGCCAAAATAAAGACGGTCAAAATAAACAGGGCGGCTAACCCAGTCTTTTGCTGTTTGAACTGCGCCACGATGGCCCGCCATCGCAAATGATTCATCTTTGTTCACCCCGCCGTCTTGATGCGCGGATCCACCACGCCGTAAAGTATGTCAGCCGTTAAATTGCCGATGACCAGCATAACGGACGTAAGCATCGTAATTCCCATGATCACGGGATAATCCAAACCGGTTACGGAAGTGATGCCGAGCGACCCCATTCCCGGCCAGCTAAACACCGACTCGGTAATAAACGCGCCGGCAATGAGTTCGGGAAGTGACATGCCCAGGATCGTAATGACCGGCAGCAATACGTTTCGGAACACATGCCGCCACAGGATCGTATTGCGGGTCGACCCGTAAGCGTATTGGATTTGCACGTAATCTTCTTCCAATTCGGAGATCGTACTGGATCGGATATAGCGCATATACATCGATATATTAATGAAACTGAGCACAAGGACAGGGAGGATCCCGTGCTTGATCATGTCGGCGGCCGAACTCACGCCAACCGTTCGCATGCCCATGCTGGGCAGCCAGTGCATCTTAAAGGAAAACCAAAAGATCAGCAGTATGCCGAACCAGAAGCTTGGTATGGAGATACCTACGTAAGAAAACAAACTAAGGATTCTGTCGATCAAGCGGTCCTTGCGCGAACCGGCATATAGGCTCAGAGGCACCGCGACGACCAAAGACAATATAAGCGCCGCCCCCATTAATCCGACGGTAGCCGGGATCCGTTCCGCAATCAGAGTCAGCACCGGGCGATGATTGACCAGCGAATAACCAAAGTCTCCCGTGAACATGTTTTTCAGCCAGATGAAATATTGCAGATACATCGGCTTCGTGAGTCCCAGACTATGACGGATACGATCCACGTCCTCAGGGCTCATATTGGGCGTAACAAAAGATAGCACCGGGTCTCCGGGAGCCAGCTTGATCAGGATAAAGGAAACGATCGAAATAAAAAACAGCAGCGGAACAGCTTGCAGAATCCGCCGCAGGACATAGCTTTTCAAGAAGTATCCCTCCCAAACCAACGCCGGCCTTAATAGGCCGGCGTTCGGAATGCTTATTGGCTGTTCTTATTTTTTGTAAATCTTGGACAAATCCTCAAGCATAACAACCGGTTTTGGCACAGCCTCCTCGATGCCGCCATAGCTGTTGTCAATAGCGACAACCGCTTTGGTATAAGCAATCGGATAGACGGTCATTTCATTGGCTACCGTTTGCTGAATTTGTTTGTACAGATCCGCTCTCTTCGTTTCATCGGTTTCCACGGCGGCCTTGTTCCAAAGCTCGTCGAATTTAGGATCTTTGTAGTGGGAATAGTTGTATGCTTCATTGCTTAAATACAGCGATTTATAGGCGTCCGGCTCATACCCCATGATATAACCGCCAAAGTTAAGATCAAAATCCTTGTTGTTCATATCGAGCGTTTTATTGCCAAACGCCGTGATATCCATAGGAAGAAGCTCGACTTCGATGCCCGCATCCTTCAGTTTTTGCTGAACGTACAGTGCTTGGCTTTCCTGAGGCTTATTGGTATTGGCATAAGCAAGCCGCAGCTTCAGATTGCTAACGCCCGCTTCCGAAAGCAACTGTTTCGCTTTGTCGAGGTTGTAGTCGTATTTTTCCAAATCAGAAGTCTGATAGAGCGTATCCGGCGTGAGAATCGAAGGCGCGGGCTCTGCAAACTCCGAAGAGGAATAAGAAGCCGTAATCATTTCATTTTTGTCGAGCGCGTATGCGATAGCCTGACGAACTTTGACGTCCTGCAGGGCCGGAATATTCAAATTGAATACCATGTATTGCAGCCGGCCTTCAGGATACACAAGCAGATTAAATTTTCCGGAATCCTTCAGCTTCTGATAATCCTGAGTATCGACCATCCGCATTTGAATTTCGCCGTTTTGCAGCGCCAGATTGGCGGCGTTCGGGTCTTTCGCGATCCGGTAGGTTACCGAATCCAAATGAGCTTTTCCCGCAAAGTAATCATCAAAGCGCTCCAAAGTCACGTATTCGCCAGGTCGATATTCCTTGAATTTGAACGGCCCCGAACCAACCGGATTGCTGTTTTTGGCGCTCTTCTCGATGTCCGCTTCTCCCTTGAAGATATGCTCCGGAATCGGGAACAACTGGACAAGCGCGCCGTCAAACGCTGCGGAAACCTCCGGCAGCACGATATTCACCGTCAAATCGTCTACCTTGCTCACTGTAACCGGTTTGCCGTTAAAAACGTACATGCTGCGGAAAGGGTTGTGCTGCTTTTCATCCAAAATGCTGTTGATGGAGAACAGCAGGTCGTCCGCCGTGATAGGTTGTCCGTCATGCCATTTCAGCCCGCTGCGAAGTTTGATCGTATAGGTCAGATGGTCGTCCGATACCGTCTCGCTTTCGGCAAGGACAAACGTCTTCTTTCCATTGTCGATATTAAATAACGGTGCGTAAAGCGCCTGATTGATCGTCAATGTCACCCGGTCCCCGGCATAAAGCGGGTTAAGCTCTTTCGGGTCGTCAGTAACGGCGATAATGAGCGATCCGCCGTCTTTCGGTTGGCCGCTGTCGGCTGGCGCCGAGCTGTCATTGCTCGCCGGAGGCGTCGAATTCGCATTCGAATTCGCGGCCGAATTGTTTCCATTGCCGCCTCCACATGCGCTGAGAACCGTAATGATTGAAATAAGCAGCGCAAAAAGCGATAAATACTTGCGTCTCATAAAATGATGTACCCCCTATATGATGAATGTACGATTTAGTATAATCACGGAAAATGAGAATTGCAATCATTTTTTCTGACTTTTTCTATCGGAATTAAATGACATTTATAGAATTTAGACAGGCACCCAATAAATGGATTGCTTTATGAAGAAAAGAACGAAGAAAGCTCTCCCGAAGGAGAGCTTCTGATGTGACGTCCCAGACACGATTCGAACGCGTGACCGACGGCTTAGAAGGCCGTTGCTCTATCCAGCTGAGCTACTGGGACATAACGAAAAAAAGGATGCGTCAATTATTATAGCGCATCCATTCTTATTTTTCAAAGCCAATTTTGCTTGAATTTCTCCATCGGGGGGCGAAAAAGCTCAGTGCGGAAGCTCCCGTTCCAGCCTTGAAGAGATTTCCGGATATGCCAGCAGTCTCTCCTTGAATTCCCTCCGCTGCCTTGCGGGATCAGGCCAACCGGTGTCTCCGAATTGCTGCTCGGACACCTTGGCGAAAGCCTGATGTTCACTGTTGTTGAACCAGTCGATTTCAAGATCGGCGTGGCTTCGAATCATGTTGACGATCTCGTACCCGTCCCCTTCTTGCGCGCGCGAGACGTAAACGAACAGATCGGGGTCGCCCACCGCTCCGGGTCTGGCTTGAATCACCGCGCAAGTGCGTCCGGCGAATTCTTCGGTTCTTAAATACTTCGCATCCTTGATGTAATACACGCTGCCACCACCTCCTTGGTTTCGCCCCTTATCCGCCGTATCCCGAGCTCCGCAGTTGTTCCCTCGTTTCCGCAGTACCGAGCCGGTAAATTTCCCCAAACACCTTATCCATATGACTTTGGTAGCTTGCATTCACGCCGGCTTCCGGCGTATCCGGCCAAGGATAGGTGAAAGAGAGGAACCCGCTCTCCTCCTTCTCGCCGATCCGCTCCAGCATCGCTTTCAAGTCATCCGCTTCCTCCCGCGTGGCCTTGATCGCCCACTCGTAGGACGCCGCCTCGGGATTTTCCAGCAATGAGCGTCCCTGGACGGATACGTAATACCGCTTTTTCTCCAACCTCGTTTCCTCCTATTCTCAAGCCTTGTAACACATAGTTTTCCATTGTGGACAGACATTTTATGCCCTTGTTCGGCATAATTTGTTAATACTTTTCACCCGGCCCGCAGCGGGGGCGTAAAGCAAATCCAGAGAGGAGAAACCTAACATGTGCGGAATAACCGGCTTTATCGAATGGAACCGGGACTTGACCAGAGAATCCGAACTCGTGCTATCGATGACGTCTTGCCTGGAGCATCGGGGACCGGATGCGGAAGGCACTTGGATATCGGGCCCCTGCGCCTTCGGACATCGGCGGCTGAGCGTTATGGATCCCGAAAACGGAGCCCAGCCGATGGTGATCCATGAAGAGGACGCGGTGTTTACGATTGTATATAACGGAGAAATCTATAATGCTCCGGAATTAAAGGCCGAACTTCAGCGCAGAGGGCGCAAGTTCAATACCAATTGCGATACGGAGGTGCTCTTGCAATCGTATATCGAATGGGGTCCGGACAGCGTGTACCGTTTGAACGGAATTTTCGCGTTTGCGATTTGGGATAGCGTGCGGCAGCATGTTTTTTTTGCGCGTGACCGTCTGGGGGTTAAACCGCTGTTTTACAGCGAAATCGACGGCAGCCTGATTTTCGGATCCGAACCGAAATCCCTCTTGCGCCATCCCAAGGTCGAAGCGGTTGTCGACCCGGAAGGACTGGCGGAAATCTTCGTTGTAGGCCCGGCAAGAACGCCAGGCCACGGCGTATATAAGAACATGAAGGAGCTGCGGCCAGGCCATGCAATGATCTTCAGCAGAGCGGGCCTAAAAAAATATGCCTACTGGAAGCTCGAAGCCGAGCCACATTCCGACAGTGCCTTGGAGACTGCGGCTACGATCCGCGATTTGCTGCGGGACACGATGGACCGCCAATTGATCTCCGACGTTCCGGTGTGCACTCTGCTCTCGGGCGGGCTGGATTCCAGCGCGTTAACCGCGCTTGCGGTCGATTATTACAAGCGCACCGGCCAAGGCAAAGTGCATACTTACTCGATCGATTACGTCGATAACGACAAGTACTTCAAAGCGCATAGCTTTCAGCCCGACGCCGACGGACCATGGATCCGGCGCATGGTGGAGGAACTGGAAACCGAGCATCACTGGGTCACGTTTGATACGCCGGAACTGGCCGGAGCTCTGCCGGACTCCACGAACGCCCGGGATCTCCCGGGAATGGCGGATGTCGACGCCTCGCTGCTGCTGTTCTGCCGGGAGATCAAAAAAGGGGCCACCGTTGCCATTTCCGGCGAGGCCGCGGATGAAGTTTTTGGCGGATACCCTTGGTTTCATCGCGAAGAGCTGCTGAATGCCGGAACCTTTCCCTGGTCCGTCGCCACAGGCCTGCGCGCAGGATTACTGTCGCCGGAAATCCGGGAATGGATCAAGCCGGAGCAATACATCGCGGACCGCTACAGCGAAGCGGTTCATGAAACGCCCGCCCTGGAAGGGGAAACCGGCGAGCAGGCGCGCATGAGAGTGATGTCTTACCTGAACATTACCCGGTTTATGCCGACGCTGCTCGACCGTAAGGACCGGATGAGCATGGCGGCCGGGCTCGAAGTCCGCGTTCCATACTGCGACCACCGGCTTGTGCAATACGTTTGGAACATCCCTTGGGAAATCAAAACGTTTGGAAACCGCGAGAAGGGCATTCTGCGCAAAGCGCTCGAAGGGATTCTGCCGGACGACGTTTTGTATCGCAAAAAAAGCCCCTATCCCAAAACCCATAATCCGAATTATTTGACCGCCGTCCGCAGCCAGATGCTGTCGATCCTCGACGATCCGACTTCGCCGATTTTGCCGCTCATTGACGCGAACAAAATCCGGGAAATCGCCGCCTCGGAGGAATCGTCCTCCCATCTGCCTTGGTTTGGCCAATTGATGTCCGGTCCGCAGCTGTTCGCCTATCTGACTCAGGTTAACCACTGGTTGAAAAACTACAACGTAACGTTCCGCTAAACACCAAGGCGGGTTTTCATCACGCAATACCTTACCCAAACCAGAAAAAGCCTTGGTCTTCTCCATATGGGAGGACCCAGGCTTTCAAACGTATATCTTATCTTTACTTGACGGAGGGCCGGCTCAGCTTCTCGGCAAGAGCTCGCAGCGCGGCTCCGCGATGGCTGACGGCTTGCTTCTCCTCGAGGCTTAGCTCGGCCATCGTTTTCTCATAGGCCGGCAAATAAAAGAGCGGATCATAGCCAAACCCGCCGCTGCCGGCGGGATTCGAAGTGATCCAGCCTTCCACCGTTCCGGAGGCTTCCTCGAATTCTCCAGAGGCCGGATCGTAGAGCGCCAGATGGCACACGAACCTTGCCGTACTGAGCAGCGGCTGCTCCGTGTCTTCACCCTGCATCTTTCTTTCGAGCTCGGAAAGCAGTTTGCGGTTGTTGTCTTCATCCGAAGCGCTCTCTCCCGCATATCGGGCCGAATATACGCCAGGTTCACCGTCCAGTTGATCCACGATCAATCCGGAATCGTCCGCAAGAACAGGTTGTCCCAGCAGGTCGCCTGCGGTTTTGGCCTTTTTGCGCGCGTTTTCGGCAAATGTCCGGCCATCCTCGACGACTTCGGGAACATCCGGAAAGTCATACATGCTTTGCACCGGCTTATTCAGAAATTGCAAGGCATGCGCAAACTCCCGAACCTTGCCTTGATTGCGCGTCGCCACAATGATCACGGACCCGGTTAGTCCGTTCATACCTTTGTCCCTGGCTCGCCGCCGATTTTCATGGCGATCGGTCCCAGCGCCTCACGCTGCTGTTCGATCATCCCGCGGATTCCGCTTTCTGCGAGCTCCAGCATTTTATCAAGCTCCTGGCGGGAGAACGGATTCTCTTCTCCGGTGCCCTGCACCTCCACGAATTGTCCTCGTCCGGTCATCACGACATTCATATCCACTTTCGCTTTGGAATCCTCTTCATAATTTAAATCCAGAAGCGTCTCCTGTCCTACGATCCCTACGCTAACCGAAGCCAGATAATCGGTAATCGGAAAAACGGGCAATGAGTGCTTCTGAACGATCTTGTTCATAGCCAGCACCAGCGCCACAAACGCGCCTGTTATGGAAGTCGTGCGGGTACCGCCGTCCGCCTGCAGCACATCGCAGTCGATGGTGACGGAGCGTTCCCCCAGAGCGTGCAAATCCACAACCGAACGCAAAGAGCGTCCGATCAAACGCTGGATTTCCATCGTCCGGCCGCTGAGCTTCCCGCGCGCCGACTCCCGCTGGTTGCGCGTTTGGGTTGCCCGGGGAAGCATGGCGTATTCCGCCGTAACCCAGCCTTTGCCTTGTCCTTTCATAAATACCGGCACTTTTTCTTCCACAGTTGCCGTACACAGCACTTTCGTATCGCCGACTTCAATATACACCGAGCCTTCGGCATATTTATTCGTATTCACGGTCAAAATCATCGGCCGCCGTTCGTCGGCGCCGCGCCCGTTCGTTCTCATGTTTTTCATTGCCTCCTACATTTTCATGCTGTCTGTATGCTTTCCCTATTCTACCAAAGTGTGGGCATAAAAGCACCTTTCCATTCCTCTCTTTTCAGTCACACCGACGTTAATGGCGCAATGGACAAAAGACCTGCTGGCGGGCAGGTCTTTTGCTGCTTTGCTTGTGTTTGCCCGCTATCCGCTTAAATGAGCGGCAGTCTACAGAGGCAATTCATTGATCGTTTCCGGCCGAATCACGGGCTCGCTGTATTTCTGATCATCCATGCCAACGACATCCTTTTGCCCGTTCAGCCAAATGCGAACCTTGGCGTTTTTGGCATTCTCCGTCACCGTCAACACGACCGATCGCAGCATTTGGGCCGGCGGCTTATCCCCGGCTTCGAACATGTCGTCCTTAAGCGATACCGTGACGATCCCGTCTTTGGAAACCTGAATGCCGTCCAGTGAAGAATTGTCGGTCAGCACTCTCTCCAGTCCATCCCCCTGCATCGGGCCCTTGATGAGCTCGCCAAGCGCCGATCTCACCGGATCCGAACCCGAGGGCACAAAACGCGTTACCGGCA
Organism: Paenibacillus terrisolis; assembly: GCF_056171975.1. Taxonomy (NCBI): domain Bacteria; kingdom Bacillati; phylum Bacillota; class Bacilli; order Caryophanales; family Paenibacillaceae; genus Paenibacillus; species Paenibacillus terrisolis. The sequence goes on from NZ_JBKFGG010000009.1 coordinate 85,904, forward strand.
CATAATACTGCACGCCGTCCGGCGTAGAGGCCGAGAAATAAACGATAACCGGGCTCGTTTGCGACAACACCGCACCTTCGCCGATCTCCAGGTTAATACCCAAGGTCCGGTCAAGCGGACGATCGAGCGGAGTTCCGTTGACCGGCATTTCATCAAGCTTCTCGCCCTCGACCCACAGCTGGACGTTTTTCACCTCGGGATCTCCGGTCAGTGTCCATGCGATAGACTCAAGAACTTTCCGTTCGTCCTTGGCCTCGTAGCTGCCGAACGGCTTGCTGAACTCCACCACCGCCAGCTTTTCGTCCTTTTTGACCGTGACCGCTTTGATTTCGGTTCCCTCCGGAATAACGCCGGTAAACCCGGCAGGAATCACGGCGGAATAAGGACCTCCTTTGACCAGCGTTTCCAGCATCAGGTTCAGCTTTTGGGAAGCGTCGCCTTGGGGCAAATGCAGCGCGACCGGAGCCAGCAGACCTACCTCGTTTTCGAGATAAACCGTCGTGAGCGTTTCGTCGGTCTTGAAGCTTGTCTGCTTTACGTTATCGGCGGACTGCAGCATCTGCGCCTCCACGTCCGGAGGCGGCGGATCAATCTGGGCGGACGTGTGAAATCCGAACAAGCTGCATCCCGAAAGCAGCAGCGGAACGGCTAACAGACCGGTGGCCGCCGCACCGCGAAATCGGCGATTCCATTTCATAGGCTTTTGTTATCCTCCTAACATTTTTCTAGGGTTTGTATTACTATATATACGAGCCCTTTTTTGAAAAATAACTATATTTTTCCGGGAAGTGGACAGACTGCTTCATATCCGATGCGGACACGACAAAATAGCGGGGAGTTTTGATCTATGGGGATGGAACATCCGAAAGCTAAAGCGCCTTACAGCCTGAACAGCAAAAAAGTGGCCGACGCCACCAGGGAATGGCTGCATAAACGCGGAGTCACGTTGGAGCAAATCGCGGAGCTGGTGATGCTGCTTCAGCAAAAATATTATCCCAATTTGACGATGGAAGAGTGCGTGCACAACGTGGAGCAGGTCCTGCAAAAACGGGAGGTGCAGAACGCGGTTCTTACCGGTATCCAGCTCGACATTTTGGCGGAGCAAGGGCTGCTGATCCCCGAGCTTCAAGAGATGATTTCCAATGACGAGAGCTTGTACGGCGTGGACGAAATTCTGGCTTTTTCCATTGTAAACGTATACGGGAGTATCGGATTTACGAATTATGGCTATATCGACAAGCTCAAGCCGGGGATTCTGGAGCAGCTCAACGACAAAACGTTAGGGCCCTGCAACACGTTTCTCGACGATATTGTCGGCGCGGTCGCCGCTTCGGCGAGCAGCCGGATCGCCCATCGCAAGCAAGCGGAACGCGAAAAGGAACACGGGGAAGAAACGCTCGAGCCTGAGTTGTAAATCAAAGCACATTATACTGCTTCCTAGCGAAAAAACGGGCAAGGGAAATTCCCTTGCCCGTTCTATTTTCAAAATAGCGGTATAATTGGACCTTATTTAGGTAATTTTGCTTCCGTTTGGGTTAATAACGACACAAAATGGCTCTATTTTCATAAACCATGTGAAAAAGAGCGGAATTAGACCAGCTCTTTTGAAAATAAAGCCATAAATGGCCGCTATTTAAGTCAACTTTCCTTATTCGAAGGAAATAACGCCCTTTTGTACCGTTATTCCTCGGTTACCGGCTCGACTCAGAGCTTCCCTCCGCTATACATGAAAGGTAACAGCACTCCCGCCGCCATCCTCCTGAAGTATCCTGCCTTGAGCAGTCAGATGGACCAGATGGGCAAGCGCTTCCGACATGGCAAAGCGCATTTGATGAATGCCAAGCTCCTTTCCAAACAACGCGGCGCATACCTCAAAACCCGTTTGCGGCCGCTCCCGCAGCATGTCCTCGATTCGGGACAAGCGCTCATCATGATGGCGGAGCAGCATCCGGGTCCGTTCCCCGAAATGGGTGAACGGATTACGATGGCCGGGATATGCAGTCTCCACCTCATGTGCCCCCAGCTTCGCCAGAGAGTCCAAGAAGGACTGCAGCGGCTGCGGATCGCTGTCCGGCAGGTAGCCGATATTCGGCGAGATCTGCGGAAGAACCGCGTCCCCGCATAACATCAGCCGCCGCTCCGCGTCATAAAAGGACAGATGTCCCGGGGCATGTCCGGCGGTTTCGATCGGCTTCCAATATCGTCCACCCATCAACACTTCATCCGGCTCACTCAAAAACGTGACCTCCGGGTCCGGCGCGACCTGAGGCATAAAACCATTCAAGTGGTCCGGCAGTTGCTCGCTCCATTCGTCCGGCATTCCATGCCGCCGGAACAATTGCGGCAGAGCCTCGTGCATGATGCTGCCTTCCCCCCACATCAACCGTGTTTCCCGGTAAGCGCGCTCGGACATAAGCACCGGCGCTCCCGTCAAAGATTGCAGGTATCCGGCAAGTCCGTAATGATCGGGATGATGGTGCGTGACCACAATCGAAACGATATCCCGCAGCGACATCCCAAGCTGCCGGAAGATCTCCTTCCATTCCGTTTCCGAAGTCTCCGACCGGGGGCCGGGATCCACGATTGTAACCCCCTCATCCCCGCGTAAAATATAGCTGTTTACCCACCGCAGCGGCGGAGCCATGGATATTTGCGCACGAACGATCTCGTCTTTTTCCCAAATGTGCAAGTTCGACAGTTTCATTTCCGGCTTCCTACCATAATCATTCTTGGAGAGGTTTCGGAATCGTAGGCGTCTTCGTCATAACTCCCATGCACCTTTTCCAGCGATAATCCGGCCGTCTCCAACATTTTCGCAAAGTCCTCCCGCGAATAAAGCTTAATCCGCTCCAAATACTCCCGGGAAGCCGAATCCTGAGTGAAGACCTCTTCTCCCGCTTTCGTGATGGAAATCCGTTTTTTCACATAACCGTTTTCGATGCAGCGGTTTTCATCTATCCGTTGCCCTTCATCCACCCGCTCCGAATGCGGTACCAAATGGGACACCGTGTAGGAAGGATTCAGGAAATCAATGATAAACTTGCCCCCCGGCCTCAGCATTCTGGTGATTTCTTTAAGGACCTTGACATGCTCCGCGTCTTCTTCAAAGTAGCCAAATGAGGAAAACAAATTGACCACCGCGTCAAAGCCGCCATTCAGCGGAAGCAGGCGCATATCGGCCTTGTACCATTTGACCCGTTCCTCCGGATCGTTTTTCCTAGCCTCACGCAGCAGGACGTCCGACAAATCCACCCCGGTGACCTCATAGCCCGCTTCGGCGAGCGCCATTGAGTGGCGTCCCATGCCGCAGCAAAGATCCAGCACCTTTGCCCCCGGAGGCAGCTTAAGCCAGGAGATCATCCTGTGGACTTCCTGTTTCGCCCCCTGCACGTCCCGATGTTTATACACCAGCAAATAGTCCTCACCGAAGCTTCGTTCGTACCATTCGGCCATGGTTGTACCTCCTCGTTTACAAGCCATCCTATCGATTTGCCATCGCAAAATAATTGTCTATTATTGTACCGCCTACCCTGAACAAACTCAAAGAAAAAAGGATGACATAAATGAAAAACGCGAGCCGTAGGGGGACAAGCCCCCCCATACTCGCGCTTTTCGCGTCGCATCATGCAACTAACTTTAGAAGCTTATATTATTGAGCGTTCGTTCCTGCAGCCGGCTCGGTACCCGCATCGTCCGCCAGCGTATTGGTGATTTTCGCCTTGCTGCGGACATCGTCCAGCCAACCTTGCGACATATCCGATACCTGTTGGGACACCAGGCCTTTTTTGATTTCATCCTTCTTCTCGTCCAGCGTAGCCGTATGCGCATCCTTGTGATCGGTCAGCTTAATGATTTCATACCCATCGCCCGTTTTTACCGGAGCGCTGATTTCGCCTTTGGACAGCTTGAAGGCTGCATCTTCAATGGCCTTGTCCTTAACTCCGCGAGCGAAGAAATCGGTGTCTCCGCCCAGATCCTTCGTTTCGGGATCAAGCGATTTCTCCTTCGCGATAGCGGCAAAGTCGCCTCCGTCGTTCAACTGCTTGATGATATCCTTGGCTTCCTGCTCGGTTTTCACGAGAATGACGGAAGCCCGCACCTGTTCCGGAGTATTGAAGCTTTCTTTATTTTGGTCAAAAGCCTGTTTGATTTGATCGTCCGTAACCTTGATTTGCGGTTCAAGCAGCTTGGTCAATTTCAAGTTCATACCTGCCTGCTCACGCAGATCATCCATGGTCATGCCGTATTGAGCCAGCGCTTGATTAAGAGCGTCCTCGGATCCGAATTGGGTTTTATAGGTTTCGATTTCCTTATCGATATCCGCATCCGTAATCGAAATATTTTTCTTCTGGGCTTCCTGATTCACCAATTCCTGATTGATCAGGTTGGTCAGAGCCTGTTCCCCGCTGCCGGAGCCCGCCAGTTCGTCAAACAAAGTATCCTTCGAAATTTCCACGCCGTTGACCGAAGCGACAACTTCCGGTTTTTGCGATGCAAACGGCGGTTTGATCAGCACAACCACCAGCAGAATCGCCAGCACCAATGAAACGATCGGCCACAGTTTGGAAGATCGCGACGCCTGAGGCGGGCTAGACGGATCCCACGGATTTGAAGCAGCGACGATTGGTGCGGCTTCCTCAGCGGAATCGTCTTCAAAGAATTCGCTTTCAGCGGATTCGCCGCCGGTCCCTTCTTCCGTACCGGTTCCTTCTTCCGTACCGAAGTAGCCTTCGCGATACTCAAAGTTGGGTTCTTCCGCCTTCGTTTCCGGCTGATCGCCGTCCTCCTTCACAACGGGTTCAAATTCGTTCTTATCTTTGTCTTCCATGCGTGTGACTCCCTTCCTCTATTAACTCGTACTTTTTGACTTTAACAGAAAAACACGGGACAAACCTTAATTTATCCTAAAAAAATGGGAACGATTTTTAATGAAACATTAAGATTCGGAAAGTCTCCGGGATCTAAAGGCCAAATGATTCGTGTTCTCAGTCAAAAAGGTGTAGAATATACTGGTAAAACGGTAAAACACGTCCGGGAGGATATCAGAGATGGATTATCAAACTTATTTTCAAAATCACAGAGACGAGCATTTGAAAGAACTGAGCGAGCTTTTGACCATTCCAAGCATTTCCGCTCTATCCGAGCATAAAGGCGATGTCCGGAAGGCAGCCGAATGGATTGCGGAGGCACTGAAGCGTGCGGGCATGGAAAACGTTGAAGTTCACCCTACCGCAGGTCACCCGATCGTCTATGCCGAGCATTTGCATGCTCCCGGAAAACCAACGGTTCTCGTCTACGGACATTACGACGTACAGCCTGTCGATCCGCTGAACCTTTGGGAAACGCCGCCTTTCGAGCCGTCGATTCGCGACAACAAGCTCTATGCCCGCGGCGCCACCGACGATAAAGGACAAGTCTTCCTGCATATCAAAGCGGTTGAAGCGATTTTACAGCAGGAAAAAGAACTGCCGGTCAACATCAAATTCTGCATTGAAGGCGAAGAGGAAGTAACCAGTCCGAACCTGCCTTCTTTTCTGGAAACGCATAAAGAAAAAGTGTCAGCCGATGTCGTTCTCATCTCGGATACGGCATTGTTCGAACCGGGAAGACCCGCAATTTGCGCAGGGCTGCGCGGCTTGTGTTCGCTGGAGGTATCCGTGTTCACCGCAAATACGGATCTTCACTCGGGAACGTTTGGCGGCGGCGTTCCGAACGCTTTGCATGCCATCGTATCGCTGCTTGCGTCGCTTCATGACGATAAGGGCCGTATCGCGGTGGAAGGTTTCTACAAGGGCGTGCCCGAACTGACCTCAATGCTGCGTGAAGAATTTGCCAAGCAGCAGTTTGACGAAGAGAAGATGAGAAAAGATCTTGGCCTTACCGCACTTTACGGCGAAGAAGGATATACCTTCCTGGAAAGAAACGGAGCTCGTCCCACCCTGGAACTCAACGGAGTATGGGGCGGATTCCAGGGCGAAGGCTCCAAAACGGTCATTCCGAAGGAAGCGCATGCCAAAATCACCTGCCGTCTGGTCGGTGAGCAAGATCCTCAGGATATGCTCGACAAGATCGAGCGCCATCTTCATGCACATCTGCAGGAAGGCGCTACCTTGAAAGTTCAGCAGCTTGAAAAAGCCCGCGCCTTCTCGATCGATCCGTCCGACCCGATGCTGCAAAAAGCGGCTGACGCCTATGAACGCATCTACGGCACCCGTGCCTTGTTCACGCAAGACGGCGCCTCCATTCCGATCGTCGAGACGTTGTCCCGCGTTCTGACCGCTCCGGTCGCGATGATGGGCTTTGGCTTATCCGACGAAAACCTGCATGCCCCTAACGAGCATTTCCACCTGGAGAATTTCGATAAAGGGCTGTTGACGATCGTAGAGTATTTGAAATCGCTGTAATCGCCGCAACTAAAGAACCTCCCATTCGCGTTATGAAACGTGAATGGGAGGTTCTTTGATAACTCGTGATGACGCTCATGAATTGTGATTATGAATGTGATTTTTTGATGAGCCGGCCGATGTTGTTGCCGTCAAACACCAAGGTGTACCGAGAGACTTCCTCCGCTTCATTCTTGTCCCCGTAATCGATGTTCTTCGGATTCAAGCTGTATGAAAAGGAAGTGATTCTGTCCAAGTTTCGGCTGGCCGGTTTATAGGCCGGATCAAGCGCATAGGCCGCCCGATAGTGTTTGCCCGCCAATCTCAGGTCTCCGGAAAGCTCGGCAAGAATTCCTAGCAGATTATGCGTTTCGGGAGCGTGGCAGTTTTGGGTCATTGCCCGGTTGATAAGCTCCTGGGCTTCGCGGTACCGAGCGAACTGAATAGCCTCTGCGGCTTGCCCGATCAAAATATTAAAAGAAACGGATTGAACCCCGTACGGCATTATAGGTCACCTCGAAAAGGAGAATTGTGCGTGTTTCTCGGCGGCAGGAGAGCCACCGGATCCACATCGACAATACTAACAGAAAACGGATGAAATCCGTGTTAAGAATCCTTTCCGCGGCGTAAAGATGCTGTTAAGATATTCGTGTTCATTCATCTGCAAGGCGGTATCCAACCCCCACCTCGGTCAAGATATATCTGGGCTGGGCCGGATCCGCTTCGATTTTTCGGCGGATGTTCGCCATAAATACCCGAAGCGACTGCGTGTCGTCCCCGGAGAAGGTCCCCCATACCTCCTTCAGAATATAATTATGCGTCAGCACTTTTCCGGCATGTCTCGCCAGCAGCGCCATTAGTTTGAATTCCATCGGCGTTAGATGGACCTCCCCGTCCGCAACAAAGAGACGCCGTTTGTCAAAGTCCATTCGCAGCTCTCCAACGGAAAATTCTGCCGCCTCTTCATTCGGAAAAGCGCCACGCTGCAGGGAATGCCTCATTGCCACACGGACGCGGGCCATCAACTCGGCCACGCTGAACGGCTTGGTCAAATAATCGTCCGCCCCGCTGTCCAAAGCCTCCACCTTTTCCCTCTCGCGCCCGCGCGCCGAAACCACGATGATTGCGGCGTTCGTGGCCGGCCTGATGGCGGTGATAACGTCTATGCCGTCCATATCCGGCAGTCCCAAATCAATGATAATGACGTCGGGGTTATGAGAATATACCATGGATACCGCCGTTGTTCCGTTGTCCGTATCGATGCCCCGGTAGCCCTGCGCTTTCAGGGAAATACCGATAAAATTCCGAATCGGCGGGTCGTCCTCAACGACTAGAATCAGAGGCTTGTCCTCCAAGTCCATCACTCCTTTACCGGTAAGCTGAATCGAAATGTTGCGCCGCCAAAAGCATTATTATGAGCACTGATGTCTCCGCCGTGCGCCTTGACGATCGATTTGCAAATCGCGAGCCCCAGACCCGTTCCGCGTCTTTCCGTCCGGGCTTGACCCGTCATAACAAAACGTTCGAAAATAGAAGGCAAGTATTTCTCCGGAATGCCGTTTCCGCGATCCGATACTTCGAATATCACCTGATTCCCGTCGCCTTCGTTCCATACTTTGACTTCGATTTCGGTGCCTTGCGGCGTATATTTAATCGCGTTGTCCAACAGGTTGATAAGCACTTGTTCGATGAGTATCCCATCCATCGGCAGCATGATCAAATCGTTCGGGATATCGATCTTGATGCCGCGTCCGCCCCGGATCTTTTTCACCCGCGATACCGCTTCAGCCACGACTTCCTCCACCGCCTCCATATTTTTGCGAAGCTCCATTTTACCCTCGTCGATGCGGGTGATACTCAGGATATTTTCAATGGAGTGAACCAACCAGCCGGCATCCTCGTAAATGCTTTGCAGTAAATTTATCTTTTCCGTTCGTTCCAGCACATCTTCATGTTCGAGGAGTGCGGCGGTGGAGCCCATAATGGTGGTCAGCGGTGTACGCAAATCATGCGATATGGCTCGCAGCAAGTTCCCGCGAAGCTGCTCTCTCTCGATTTCCATACGGGAGGTTTGCTGAATCTCCAGCAAATTCTCCCGTTCAATGGCAAGCGCGATTTGGGTCGCGACGGCCTCCAGCATTTTTTTCTGCTCCTCCGATAAATAGCGCTGATCGAAGCAGGAAATTCCTACAACGCCAAACGTTCCGCCTTGCCCTCTGATCGGCAGATAGTAGGCTTGACTCTCGGGGTAATCCACCGTTCCGGCGCCCACCTGGCGCCCTGACCTAAACGCCTCGTTCATGACTTGACGCTCCATATTCGATTTGAACGCAATCGTTCGTTCATCGTTAAGTGAGCAAATGAAAGGCTCCTTAAGCTCGCCGTCGGGGCCGGCTAGGGAAATCATGACTCCACGGACATAAAGCCTGGCGATATCCTGAACGCTGGCCTCCGCGATATCCTGAACGCTCCGCGCCTGCAGCAAGCTGCGGCTGACCCGGTAAAGAATTTGCGTTCTCTGCTCGCGATGACGGGAAATGGCGGCTGCCCTTTTCGCTTTGGCGGTTAAAGCGCCCGCAGTCAGCGCCACGACGAGCATAACCCCAAAAGTAACCGGATAATCCGGCCGGTATGCCTGCAACGAGTAATAGGGCTCCGTGAAGAAAAAATTAAAGGCCAGGACCCCAACCACGGACGCCATGATGCCGTACAAATACCCTTCGGTTTGCGTCGCGACAAAAAGAACGCCCAAAATGTAAGACATAATGAAGTTGGCTTCGTGCAGACCGGCAGCTCTGAAAACGACAGAAAGAAGCGTGGCCAGACACATGATCGCCAAAGTCACCGTCAAATTTTTTGCGATCGCAGCGGCTTTTTGGGCTTCCTGCTTCGCCGGCTGCAGCGAAAAGAGTTCGGTTTTATTTATTTTCATGACATTCGCTCTTTTCCGGGCAATATGTGATTCCGCTATTTATCATATATCATTTTCGATCTTGGGAAAACGATTCGGCCAGCGGGCCGGAGCTTGAGCCGGAAGCAAACAAAAAACCTCCTTTCTCCCCCGTTTGCACGGTTTGAAAAAGAAGGCTTACGGTCTCCCCGGGTAAACCGGTCACCGTCAGATTTTCAGCTCCCCAAGCTTGATCAGCTCGACTACCGCCTGCGCACGACCTTTGACGTTCAGTTTCTGCATCACATTCGAGATATGATTCCGTACGGTTTTCTCGCTGATAAACAGCTGCCCCGCAATGTCGCGCGTCGTTTTATCCTGCACGAGGAGTTCGAAAACTTCCCGTTCACGATGAGTTAACAGAAATTTGCTGTTACGATCGCTGCCCTTCAAAATGCGTCACCCCTCCTTGCTCGGGTTTTGTGGTTTAACAAGGTTAAGGGATACAGTCAACACATCTTATGATTGAAGGAAAGCAATGGTGCGATTGCCATGGTAAAATGGGCGCCTTGTTATTTGAAAGCCATCGCGGCGTGAACCGCTTTAAGCCAGCCTTGATACAATGCTGCCCGAGTTTCATCTTCCATGAGGGGATCAAAACGGCGTTCCAGCCTTTCACCCCGGCAGATTTCCTCACGGTCGCACCAATAGCCGACCGCCAGACCCGCCAAAAAAGCCGCCCCAAGCGCCGTCGTTTCCCGCACGACCGGACATTCTACCGGCACGCCGAGGATGTCACTCTGAAACTGCATCAGAAAACCGTTGGAAACCGCGCCTCCGTCTACCCGCATCATATTCAGCTTGAAGCCCGAATCCTTTTCCATGGCCCCAACGATGTCTTTGGTTTGGTATGCCAGCGACTCCAGCGTCGCGCGGACGAAATGCTCCTTCGTCGTGCCGCGGGTAAGACCGAATATGGCGCCGCGAACCTCGCTGTCCCAATATGGACTTCCCAGACCGACAAAAGCCGGCACGACATAAACCCCGCCCGTCGAGGAAACGCGGGAAGCATAGATTTCGCTGTCCTTCGCCTCACGGAACATGCGGAGTCCGTCCCGCAGCCACTGAATCGCCGACCCCGATACGAAAATACTGCCCTCAAGCGCATATTCCACCTCCCCGTTTAATCCCCAGGCAATCGAGGTGATCAATCCGTGCTTAGAAACCACCGGCTTATCGCCGGTATTCATCAGCATGAAGCAGCCGGTGCCGTAAGTGGTTTTCACCATGCCGGGCTCGAAGCAGGCCTGCCCGAACAGCGCGGCCTGCTGATCTCCCGCAGCCCCCGCGATCGGCACTTCTTCCCCGAAAAAGTGATATGGAATCGTGGCGCCGTACACCTCCGAGGAGGAACGGACCTCCGGCAGCATCGCCTTCGGAACCGATAGCAGCTCCAGCAATTCGTCATCCCAGGCCAGCTCATGAATATTGAACATCAGTGTGCGCGAAGCGTTGGAATAGTCCGTCACATGCAGCCGTCCGCCGGACAGTTTCCAGATCAACCACGTATCGATTGTGCCGAAGAGCAGCTCCCCTCTTATCGCACGTTCCCGCGCGCCTTCCACATGGTCGAGGATCCATTTCACTTTGGTGCCTGAAAAATAAGGGTCCAGCAGCAGTCCCGTTTTGGCCCGAAACATATCGTCGTAACCCGCCGCTTTCAACTCTTCGCAAATGTAAGCCGTTTGCCGGGACTGCCAGACTATGGCGTTATGGATCGGATTCCCGCTTTCTTTTTCCCATACGACGGTGGTTTCCCGCTGGTTTGTAATGCCGATGCCGGCGATCTGCTTCGGTTTGACTCCCGAATCGGACAGGCAGGAAGCAATGACGGCAAGAATGGAGCCCCAGATTTCGTTGGGATTTTGCTCCACCCAGCCGGGCTCCGGAAAATATTGCGGAAACTCCCGCTGCGCCAAATGCACGACATTGCCTTCTTTATTGAATAAAATCGCCCGCGAACTCGTCGTTCCCTGGTCCAGGGCAAGAATGTATTTTTCCACCGATATCCCCCGATTCTCCGATTAATAACGCTTACAAAATTTGATTTTATCATAACCTTCCCGAAAAATATGCGCCATAAGCTGAAGCAAAGATTGAATACGTATAACGGCCTGCCGTGTGAAATATTCTTTCGATCGCTGTTGTTCCCGGATTTCTTGGATTGTATAAGTTCAGATGGAGTAGAAATCCGGTCACAAAGGCGAACGCTTTGCTTCTGCCAGAACATTTCACACTCTTGCCAAGCTACTTTTCATTGGTTCAACTTATATTGTAAGATCACTCGATCCTTTTCCAGATTTATCTTCATTTTGTATTGACGACCGAAGTCGCTCCGCTTATGATGTTAAATGACAGTGATAATCATTATCACTTAAATTATTCATTTTCAATTTTTTATTATATTGATATGAGGGGTGTACATAATCGATGAAATTTCGTTATTCCGTTCCAACCGCCGTTTTAACGTTGGCTCTTGTGTTATCCGCATGCAATTCCGGTGATACGTCAAGCAACGAAGGCGCCGCACCGGCTTCCGCAAACGGCGGTGACGCCGCCACGGCTGCGAATGCCGGTAATTCGGGAACCGAGCCTGCCGCCGATGCGGGATCCGGGGATTTCCAACAAGCCGTTGACCAATACCGCGAGTATGTCATTCAAGAGTGCGACGCATTTGTCACCGAAACGAGCAAATTCGTGGATGCCGTGAACCAAGGGGATCTGGAGACGGCTAAAACGCTGTACGCTCCGGCCCGCATGCATTATGAACGGATCGAGCCGATCGCCGAAGCGCTCGGCGACCTGGACCCGAATATCGACGCCCGGGACGGTGACGTAGATGCCGCGGAATGGCGCGGATTCCATCGGATCGAAAAAGCCTTGTGGGAAGATAAAACCACCGATGGGCAAAAAGACTTTGCCGAACGTCTTCTAAGCGACGCCAAGCTGCTGCGGGCCAAGGTCGAAACGGTCGATATTCAGGCTTCCCTGCTCGTCACGGGCGCGGTCGAGCTGCTGAACGAGGTCTCTACTTCCAAAGTCACCGGGGAAGAAGAACGTTACTCCCGCACCGATTTATACGACTTTGCCGCTAACGTGGAAGGCGCGAAAAAGATTTATGAATTGCTGTCGCCTCAGCTCGCTGAAAAGGATGCCGATCTCGACAAACAAATTTCGGACCGCTTTGCGGCGCTGGACCAAGAGCTCTCTCCCTTTAAGCAAGGCGATGGATACGTCACTTACGACAAGCTGAAGGAAGAAGACATCCGCATCTTGAGCCAAAACCTGGACGCGCTGGCGGAGCCTTTGTCCAATATGGGCAAGCTGCTGGGAGTATAACGCTATGAGCAGGACGGAACTGAACTCCCAAGAAGAACAGCCTGTGCAAAATTCCGAAACGTTGCATGGCGAGACAAACGAACACAAGCTGCTGGATAAAAAAATAAGCCGCCGCGATATCCTCAAAGCGGCCGGAGCCGGCGGGATCGGCCTGCTGTTTGGCGGCGGCGGGACCTACGGCGTGCTGGCGGCCACAGAGACATTATCGAAAACCGCAGGCAAAAGCGAAAGCTCCCGCCTTGCCGCTGGCAGCCGGGTGCCGTTTTACGGCGAGCATCAGGCCGGGATCATCACCCCGGCCCAAAACTTTATGTGCTTCGCCTCCTTCGATTTGACGACTCGTTCGCTTTCCGATGTCCGGAAGCTGTTCCGCTCCTGGACGGATGCGGCGGCGGTTATGACTGGAGGGCAAATGATCGGCGAAACGAACGACAATCCAAACCTGCCTCCTTCCGACACCGGCGAGGCGGCGGGGCTTTCCCCTTCCCGGCTGACGATCACTTTTGGCGCCGGACCGGCGTTTTTTGACGACCGGTTCGGGTTGTCCGGCAAGCGCCCGGCTTCCTTCGCCGATCTGCCGGCGTTCCGCGGGGACGCCCTGCAGCCGGAATGGTGCGGCGGCGATCTCGGCGTGCAGGTCTGCGCCGACGACCTGCAGGTCGCGTTCCACGCGGTGCGGAACCTCGCGCGCATCGCGCGCGGCACCGCCGTGCTGCGCTGGACGCAGGAAGGGTTCCAGCGCACAGGAACGGCGGATCCTGCCGGAGGCACGCCGCGCAACCTGATGGGATTCAAGGACGGAACCGGGAATCCCGATGTTGCGGATGCGGCCGCGATGAATGAGATCGTCTGGGCCGGCGCATCGGACGGCGCGGGATGGATGGACGGCGGCAGCTATATGGTCGCCCGGCGGATCCGGATGCGCATCGAAATCTGGGACCGCTCGAATCTGGCCGATCAGGAGCAAACCTTCGGGCGTTATCGGGACTCCGGAGCGCCGCTCGGCGAAACGGACGAATTCGCGCCGCTTAATCTTACCGCAAAGGACACAAAAGGCGAGTTCGTGCTTCCTGCGAATTCTCATTCGCGCCTCGCTCACATGGACGGAAAGCAGAAAATTTTGCGCCGCGCCTATTCTTACACGAGCGGAATGGATACCAAGACCGGCCAGCTTGACGCCGGATTGTTTTTTATCAGCTATCAAAGGGACCTGCAGAAGCAGTTCGTTCCGATGCAGCGGATGCTCGCCGCAAACGATAATTTGAACGAATATATCGTCCATATCGGCAGCGCCGTTTTCGCCTGCTTCCCCGGCACGCGGGAAGGCGGTTATATCGGAGAAACTTTATTTTAGGAAGGAGTTGCCCTAAAAACCATGGCTGCGATTCGCAAAATTCAAGGTACCGCGGGACGGGTAGCTCTCATCCTGGTTCTCCTGACCGCTTTTACCATCGGGATGCCGCAGGCACATGCGGCCGACGCCGCTCCCGGCGACGAACTCCTCCCTCTGGTCGGGGGCGCTCTGGTCGAAGCCGGTGCCGGGAACTGGGATAAAGCCGCTATGGAGCTGCAGCAATTCGAGCAGCTCTGGAAGCAGGTGTCGGCCTCGGAATCCGCCGCATCCGCCGAAACCGGAGCGGGCGTTTCCGATGCTCTTGCCGCAGCCGTAGACGCCGTTCGATCGCATGAAGCCGATGAAGCGAAGCAGCGGCTATCCGCGCTGGCGAAATCGGTTAACCGGTGGGCAGAAGCCGGCGAGGAACCTTCCGACGCCTCGGCGGCGGGCAAAGAGGCCGCAGGCCGGCTGCTCCAAATGGCGAAGCAAACGCAAGAGCCTTTGCAAAACGGCAACCTTAGCGAAGCAGTGGCCCGTTTTAAAGAGATTCTGGATGGATGGGGCAAAATGGAAGGTCCGATCCGCAGCGGGCATTTTGGCGTATACAGTCAAGCCGAAACGCAAATGAGCCTGATTCGCATCGCGCTGCAAGCCGAGCCGGCCAAAACGGAGCAAGCCCTCTCGGAATTAAACGCTTTAATAGATGTGCTGCAAAATTACGTGAATGGCGATCTCGATGCATCCGCAAGTGAAACCGCAGGCGAGTCCGGAAAAAAAAGCCTGTCCGACGCGCTGGTTCTGCTTCGGGAAGCCGAGCGTGCCGTTGGACGGCAAAACGCCTCCTCGGCTTCGGAACATATGCAAGCTTTCCTTGTCTTATGGCCATCCGTAGAAGGGGAAGTATCGATTTCTTCATCTTCGATTTATACCGCAACGGAGAACCAAATGACCGAGGCGCAAAGCTATCTCGAATCGAGTCCTCCCGATTTCGCCCGAGCCAAAACGGTTATTGCCCAAATGCTCGCCGATCTGGAGCCTTTGGCTAAACGCACCTCCTATAATGCCTGGGACGCGGCGCTGATTCTGCTGCGCGAAGGGCTGGAAGCTCTGCTCGTGCTCGCCGCCCTGCTCGCGTTCGTGAAACGGTCGAAGCAGACGACCGCCAGCAAATATATCTGGGGCGGTGCCGGAACCGGTCTGCTGTTATCCGCGATTTTGGCCGCCCTATTGACCTTTGCGATCTCTCAGGCCGTCTCCGGCGGAACCCGCGAGCTGCTTGAGGGCATCACGGGACTCGTCGCCGTCGTGATGATGCTGACGGTCGGACACTATTTGCATAGCAGATCAAGCGTTCAGGCCTGGAATCATTATTTGGAGACGCAAGTCGGGGGGGCGATCAAACGGGGAAGCATGTGGTCGCTGTTTGCCTTGTCTTTGCTGGCTATTTTGCGTGAAGGGGCCGAGACGGCCATCTTTTATATCGGCATGGCCCCGTCGATCGCTCCGGCGCAGCTATTCATCGGCATGGCGGGGGCCGTATGCGCGCTGGCCGTTTTGGGTTATCTCATGATCCGGTTCAGCGTAAAGCTGCCGATCCGTCCCTTCATGCTGACGGCCACCTTGCTGATCTACTACCTGGGCATTCGTTTCATTGGAGAGAGCGTTCATGCGCTGCAGGTTGCGGGTTATCTTCCCGTTCATAATGAAGCCTGGCTCCCTTCCGCCGGCTGGATCGGAGCGTATCCCTCCTGGGAAACGTTCGTGCCTCAGCTGATCCTGCTGCTCTTCATCGGCTGGAGACTTGCCGCCGTCGAACACCGCAAGGGTGAGCCTGTGTATTCATAGAGCGAGTTCAATATTGTAAATAAGGTTGAACCAAAAAAACTTGATCGTATAGAGCGAAATTACCTGGCCGGACTTTTGTTTTTTGAGCCTTGAAAAGAAAAGCCTGCGAAAGTGCAGTTATTTTAGCGTTAATTACTTATTGAGCAGGGCTAAAATTGACCGAAATAACTGTATTTTTGCAGTAATATGGTCAATCGCCATCAAGCCTCTCCCTTATCGCTACAAATCCAAACCAATCTTCTATTGACGAGTACGTTTAACAGTGCTATTGAGCAATACCATCAAGCTTCATCAGTCAGACTCGTCCGCCGACCAGTTCCGCCGACATTTTCTTAATTGCAGTAGAAATCCGGTCACAAAAGCGAGTGAAGCGTATGCTTCCGATGCAGCTTTCTTTCAGAAAGCTTTTAGCTTGTGCCAGAACATTTCATCCTCTTGCCGATCTGCTCTTCAAATGGTTCAGCATTAAAAACAGGGCGGCCTCGATTTAGCAAATCGGGGTCGCCCTGTTTTACCCATATGTAATCGCTTTCGTCAAACTCTGTCCACGTTGGCGAATTTCTCCATAATCCGCAGCAGCGTTTCGCGTTCGTTCTCATCCAATTTGGCCAGATACGATTTCAGCACCTCACGGGATTTCATCTTCGCTTCCTCCAGCACCTTGCCGCCCTGCTCCGTAACGGATAGCAGCACTGCCCGCCGGTCCAGTTCTCCATGCCGCCGCTCCACATAGCCGTGCTGAACCAGCCTGTCGATCATTACCGTAATCGCGCTGGGTTTGACCTCCAGCTTTTCGGCCAAATAAGTGACGTTGCAGGAACCCCTTTTGGCGATAATCCCCAGCATATGAAACTGGGCGGAGGTCAGCCCGAGCTCCTGATGACTCATCAATTCGTTTTTCATTTTCCGAAACGTATTGGACCAAGAGACCTCCAGCCGGTCCAAATATATATCAAGATTGGAATCCACCTTCAAATTGCTCCTCTCCAAGCTCTTGCACAACTTTACATCAAGTTTATTAAACTCCCGGCGAAAATACAAGAAATCTGTCACGAAATCGGTGAGTAAATCCCTTGCAAACCCCAAACGATTCATTTATGATGGAATCGAAATTATTTTCATATATTTATGAATAAAACAGAAAATTATTTTCGTATACTAATTCGTGTTAAGGGATGTTGTCCCAAAGAAGGTAGGTGAACGATATCGTTACCCCAATTCTTCACGCAGTTTCCAATCATTTGGACGATTTGTCGCCCCAGGAACGCAAGCTTGGGGAGTATATCCTCGAATCGCCGGCGGCAGTAATCCATCTGGGGATTACCGAGCTTGCGAACGCTTGCCGCATTAGCCCATCGACGGTAACGCGGTTTTGCAAAACGTTTCATTTCAAGGGTTATCCGGATTTTAAAATGAAGCTCGCCGGAGAAGTTGCTCACAAAACTTCGGAAAACCATTATCAGGATATTATCGCAGGCAACGACCTGCAGAAAATCGTCGAGGCGATGGAAGCCAATCACTTGGCCTCTATCACGGATACCACGCGTCTGCTGGATATGAACCAGCTTGGACGGGCCGTCGAAGCGCTGTGCCGAGCCAAGAGGATCGACCTTTACGGCGTAGCGACTTCATCGATCGTCGCTCAGGATTTTTATCAGAAGCTGATTCGGATCGGCAAAAATTGCACCGCCTTCGCGGATTCGCATATGCAGATTACTTCCGCTTCATCGCTGAGCGAAGGCGACGTTGCTCTGGCGGTATCCTATTCCGGCGAAACCCCGGAAACGATTGACGCTCTGCGGTGCGCCAAGGACAGCGGAGCGGTTACGCTCTCCCTGACGCAATACGGCAACAGCCGCCTCGCTTCCTTAGCGGACATATCGTTATTCTCCTCCTCTTTGGAGGAAGGTATGCGCCGCGGGGACATGGCCTCGCGGATCGCCCAACTGCATGTCATCGACATTTTGTTTACGGGCATGGTCAGCATGGAATTCAAGGACTTCATTCCCAAGCTGGAAAGCTCTTATCAAAACGTTCAAATTTACCGAAAATCACGAGGAGGACAACACTAATGCTAAACATCATCAAGGTCAACAGCGAACAGCAATTCAACGAAACCGGGGCGGGAATCATCGCCAGTCTGCTGCAATCCAATCCCCGCGCCATTTTGGGCCTTGCAACCGGCAGTACACCTGTAGGCGTCTACGGCAAGCTGATCGAGCTGTACAATGCGGGCACCATCAGCTTCAAGCAAGCCAGCAGCTATAATCTGGACGAATATATCGGATTGCCTGCCGATCATCCGGAAAGCTACCGCCGTTTTATGGACGAAAAGCTGTTCAATCATATCGATATTTTGCCTGAAAATACGCATGTTCCTTCCGGCAGCGGCGCTAACCCGGAAGCATCGGCTCTCGAATACAGCCGTCTTCTTGAAGAAGCGGGCCAAATCGACTTGCAATATCTCGGATTAGGCCATAACGGCCATATCGGCTTCAACGAGCCGGGCGAAGAACTCCAAGGGCCGCCGCATGTCGTTAAGCTGGAAGAACGAACCCGTATTGCCAACGCCCGCTTCTTCAATTCCATTGAAGAGGTTCCGACCCATGCTCTCACGATGGGGATCGGCTCTATTTTAAAGGCAAAACAAATCCTGCTCATGGCAAAGGGCGCCGACAAAGCCGAAATCATCGCTCAAGCGTTCCATGGTCCAATTACCACGAAATGTCCCGCTTCGCTTCTGCAAACCCACTATAATGTCGTGGTGGTTGTCGATCAGGAAGCCGGGAGATTGTTATAATGAGCGGGCGAAATTTCATAATCACGCATGCCAAAGTCGTTACTCCCCGCGGAACCTTCGAAGATGGTGCGGTTGCGGTTGAAAATGGAGTAATCGCTTATGTTGGCTCCGCATCCGGGGCTCCCGAAAACTTGCCCGCTGATTCCGAAGTTATCGATGCGGACGGAGATTATGTCCTGCCGGGTTTTATCGATGTGCATGTGCACGGCGGTATGCTGGAGGACTTCTCTTCCCCCAGCAAGGACGGTCTTGACGCCATTACCAAGCTGCACTTGAGCCAAGGGACAACCTCCATGCTGGCGACCACGATGACTCTGCCGAAGCCGGTTATCGAAGATGTCCTGGAAGAAGTCCATCGTTACATGAACAGCGACATGCCTTACGCACAGCTCGTCGGCGTTCATCTCGAGGGACCTTTCATCAGTCCGAAATGGCCCGGCGCGCAAAATCCGGCGCATATCGTTCCTCCTAACCGGGAGTGGGTCGAGGATTGGAACACCCGGTATCCCGGATTGATCAAACAAGTAACCTTCGCGCCGGAACGCGAAGGCAGCCACGAGTTGATCCGTTACTTGCGCAAGCACGGAATTGTAGCGGCGGCCGGACATACGGACGCCACTTACGAGGAAATTATGGCAGCAGCCGATGTTGGACTGCATCATGCCGTGCACATGTTCAATGCGATGACGCCGCTGCATCACCGCAAACCGGGCACGGTCGGCGCTCTGCTAAGCAACCCGGCAATCAGCACGGAAATTATCGCGGACGGCATTCATGTTCACAAAGCGGGCATTCAACTGCTGGCCAGCGTGAAAACGGCTAACAATCTTATTCTGATTACGGATGCGATGTCGGCCGCAGGGCTTGGTAACGGCGACTATATGCTTGGCGATCTGCCGGTTGTAGTTAAAGACAATGTATGTACGCTGAGGGAAAGCGAAGGAACGCTGGCCGGGAGCACACTAACCATGATTCGCGGATTCCGCCACCTCGTTCGCGAGATCGGGCTTTCCGTGGAACGCGCTTCCGAAGCCGCGAGCGGAAATCCGGCGAAGCTGATTCGCATGGACCATATCATCGGATCCGTTGAAACCGGAAAACAGGCCGATTTGCTTATGGTCGATCCGGAGCTTGAGCTGAAGCAGGTCTGGGTTAAAGGCCGCAAATTCGAAAACTAAAGAGAAATGATGCCGGCAAGCATGTCAAAAACCCTTCACGCAATACTTGGTGAAGGGTTTTTGACGTAACAGCTCTAAAATTAGCGGCCCATTCCGCCGGTATATGCGCCGGGAGTCGAACCGTTTCCGGTTCCGAAGGTTCCGTTTGGAGAGGTAGGCGTATAACCTCTAGGTCCCGTCATCGTCCCGGTGCGAGCCGGAAAAATGCTGCGGATCATCGCCTCAAAGTCGCTGATCGAGTTATTGAGAGTGGCTCCGCCGCGGGACTGAGTCGTATAGTTTCCTACACGCGTTACGAAGTCATTGTTCCCGGAAACGTAGACGTTCCGCACGTGAGGAGCCGATTGTTTCACGGCTGCCGAGATCCGGTCTTTAACGCTTTGCGGTACGTTATCCGTCACTGTTCCGGCGGTACCTGTACGACCGTTGATCGCCGTTCCGGTGCCCGTGCCGTAAATCGAAGTGGCTCCGGTACCGTAATTCATACCATTGACGCCCGGTGTGCCCGTTCCCCGGTTCAAGGTGTTAAGTCCCATTCCCGGATAGGATGTGTTGTTCGTCCAGTTCCCGTTTCCTTGACCATACAGATATCCATCACGCGTTCCGAAAAGTCCGCCGCGGCCGGTATCGAAAATACTGCCCGCCGTGCCGGTTCTGCCGGCGAACCCGTTGCCGAGTCCGTTATCCGCGGCGCCGCGGGTGCCGTAATCGAATCCGTACGGCCCGGCAACATTAGTTGTCCCTTGGTTCGTACCAATTCGGGAAGGGATGCCCGTCCCCATGGCCGATGGACGACCGGCCGCATTATTATGCAGCGTTACCGCTACATACGCGTCACGGTCCGTCAGCAGGACATGCGCGGTTTGCACATCTTTCAATTGTGCAACCTTATTGCTCAGCGCCGCGCTGTAACGCAGGGAACGAATCCGTTCGCCCGTAGCGACATTATCGGCGTTGCGGGTCATCTGCCGGCTGCCTTGCGGCAATACCGCCCGGTTAACATTATTTCGCAAGCTTTGCGTCCGCACCTGATTGTTATCGGTACGGGTGCCGCAGCCGACGATGCCGACCATACCGGCAATCAGCGCTGCAGATAAAGATAAGTTGACCACTTTGGCTGCTCGCATGTATAATCCTCCATCCGCATTTTTGATTGTTTATGATGTACACGAATAGATTGCGCCGCTCACCCTGTTCAAATACAGGTAAACGTAAGCCAAACTGGGAAAAAAGAACTGGCTCTTTCGCCGAAGGTCAAAGCAAAAGACCAGTTCTTTTCCATTAAGAAATAAGATGCAGCATACGGATGAATTCCCGGCAATACCGGTCCGCATTGAATTTGGTTTTTACGTGTTCAAGAGCGCCTTTTTGAATGCCCGCCCGAAGTTCGCGGTGGTTCATCAATTCCATGGCTTCCATAACGGCCTGCCCGATATCTCCCAAAAGGTATATTTTGCCGGTAGCATTATGCGTAATCAAAGAATTTGCCCCGTCCGAGGTACTGGCCAATATAGGACATCTGCAGCTCATCGCCTCTAGGAAGGACAAAGGAGAACCTTCCACCTTGGAGGTGGAGCACAGAAAACCGCCGGAATCGGCAATCATGGAATAATACATCATCATTTTTCGATTTGGCACATTCGAACGAAGCTTTACTCTTGACCTGAACCGGAACTGGTCCAAAAGCTTCATGAACTGAATCCGCTCGGAGACAATCGACAGATTGCTGTCTTCAAACATCCAGATTTGCAGATCCGGAACATAGAAAAGGATCGAATGGGCAATATATAAAAATTCCCGCCAATTCTTATTGTCTTCGATTCGACCAATCCAGGCGATAATGGGAGAAGCCGGCTTCGTTCCCTTTTTGTACGTAAAGCTCTCCGCATCAAAGCAATTGTTAAAATGGAATTGCGGAAGGTCGCTGTACAATTCTTGAAAAAGCGCGGTGGTATGCGGCGTGTTCGGATTCATCAGGGCGGAAGCGTAAGCGCGTATAACCGGAGCGGCTTCCGTCAATTGCTGACGGGCAATCTCCATGCCTCCGTATCCTTGAATCTCCAAAATAAATTTTCCCTTAAACCCCAATCCGCGAAATCGGGCAAAGCAGGTATGATCCGTGGTCGCAACAACAAAGTCATAGTTTTTCCATTGAAGCAATTCCCGGATCTTGTCGTCGTCATTCATGACATAAATCGGATAATCCGACTTGTTCTGCAGACCGGCTCCCCATTCGTAATATAGACATTCGGCTTCGATCCCGCAGCGCCGCAGAGCCTGGCAGCGCTGACGGTTCAATGTTTCTATTCCCCCGCTGGGAACATAAAATACAAACAGCACCTTCACCTATTCATCACCGCCAAGGGTAGGACTCTTTTTTCGTTATATCTCGAATTGGCGCCCGAGCATTGTAAGATCCGGAATGGCGTATTGCTTCGGAAGCCGGAGCTCCATCTCCCGCCAAAAATCCTCATCGCTATCCCAAAATCCGGGATGCAGCGAACCGATATCCATCATGTACTCCTGACAAAGCAAAAGCGGATCCATGGTCCTTAAAAAAGGCAAATCGGGAAAGCTGTAATCGGGCGGAAGCTTTTTTGCGAGTTCCTGCCAAAAAGCCGGATCCGGTTTTTCGTATTGATTAAACGCGAAGATCATACGCCCTTCACCTTCTGTAAAACCTGATCATAAACGACAAGCGTTCTTTCCAGCAGAGATTCCGGCGACCACTGTACCTTTGCCCAGGCTTTCGCTTTCGCCGCCAAAGACTCTCGCAGCTTCCGGTCCGCCATCATTCGGGAAATGTGCTCCGCCAATTGCCGGTCGTTCCCTACTTCAAACAACAGCCCTGTCCGTTCATGCTCGATCATTTCGGGAATCCCTCCGGCTGTCGAGGCCACAACCGGAATACCGGAAAGCTGGGACTCCATAATCGAAAACGGAAGGTTATCCTGCAAGGAAGGCAAAACCATCAAATCGGTCTGTTTAAGCAGGGCCGGCACATCTTTGCGGTCTCCCAGCAGCGTGACCCGTTCCGTTAATCCGGCTTCCCGTATCAGCTTCTCGATTTCGCCGCGCAATTGACCGTCTCCGAGAAGCAGGCAATGCCAACTCGGATTGCCTGCCAGACGCCGCAGCGCTTCGATCAATGTGCGATGCCCTTTGACGGGAACCAGGCGTGCCGGACAACTGATCATGAACTCGGCTTTGCGTTCAACCGGTTCCAAGAGAGGCTGCGCGGAACGTTGTTTGAACTCGGCCATGTCCATGCCGTAGGGGATGACGGTGAGCAATTCCGCAGGCACGGAAAACTTCGTCATTTCTTGCTGCAGCCAGCGAGTCGGTAGGATGGTCGCGTCCGCCGACACGCAGCCGTAATACTCCTCGTCGGCTACATATTTCCAAGCGAGGCTGTCCTCGCTTTGGATATTGCCGGCGATCACGTGCTCTTTGGCCAGCAGCCCGTGAATCGTGGCCACAAGCGCCGTCTTTGCCGGTTTCACCCGGGATAAGGCCCGAGTCGAAACGATATCCTGCGTATGAATGATATCGTATTGGTCCAAATCGAATAAGGCTCCTGCCATCTCAAAGCAATAACGCTCCACGTCACGGTACCGAACCCAAGGATCAATATGGGCCAAATAGCGCTGATAGAAACGGATGACCTTGTCGTAAACGATATTTTTAATCTTCCACTTGTTGATCATCTTGTCGCCGCCGACCAAATAATAATGGGCCATATCGGGATGGTGAGCGAGGACATCGACCTGGTGGCCCTGCTTTTCCAGTTCCTTTTTCAAAAGACGGACATAGACGTCTACACCCCCGACATGAGGCAAATACCAGTAGGTGGCAAGCAGAATTTTCTTGTGCGACTTGAAGGCGGATTCGGCCGGCGGGGCCGCAGGTTTCGCCGGAGCCGGAACGTCCCGCTGCACCTTCGCAGGCGAAACGGTGGAGATGAAATATACGCAGCCCGACATAAACCGGTTCTTGTTGGCAGCGGACACCGCTCCCACCGCGATCAAATCTTCCCCGTCCCCATGAAGCACCGACAGTGAGTGGCCAAAGACCTCGGACTCATCCCCGCCAAACTCATGCATCAGTTCTCCGTTCATGTCGAGCAAATAAGCAGCCCCTACTCTGGAGCCCGCCAAAAGAGCCGGGGATTTTCCCCTGGGGCGATAGGCGATTACATCCTTGCCCAGCTCTTGAAGCCCGAACCATCCTTCTTTTTCGAGAAGAAGCGCTCGCTTTGCTATAGAGTATACCTGAACGCAGCCGCCGCGGGAGAATTCTTCGCCGCCCGCCTTCGGCGAGCCGATGATTAAGTCGGGAATCCCGTCCTCGTCCATATCAAAAGCGGCCACTTTGGCGCCATGCTCGTCATAATTCTTTTTCCCTCGGGACTCATACAGAAATCCGTCCTTTTTTCCAGCCACCAGCACGCGCCCGTTTCGGATCATGCCCGGACCCGAGTATCGCGGAGCGCCGATGATCAGCTCGGGACATCCGTTGCCGTCCACGTCTCCGGCAGCAAGAGTCACACCAAGCCCCTCGCTGTTCGTCCCTTCAAATTTACCGATAACCAGTCGGTTTCTGCCCGAAAAAATCGTCACTTTGCCGTCCCGGTCGGCGCCGTTCGGATCCAGGGTGTGTGAGGATGCCGCAACGTCGGGAACGCCGTCCATATCCCAGTCCAGAACCGCAATCGCCGAGCCAAGCCGTGCATAATCTTCTTCGCCTCTCCACCGTTGAAGCAGCTCGCCGGTCCGCCCGGAGTAAACGGAAACTTCCCCGCACTCCAAATGAACGTCCGTGCCAGCGCGGGGCGCGCCGATGACGATTTCCATCACGCCGTCGCCGTCGAGATCCCCAAGCGCCAATGCGGACCCGAAACGGTCCCCGTAATGGCCTCCGCTTAGCGTGAACAACGGCTGCATGTCATGCGAATAAACGTAAACTTTGCCTTTATAGTAATGGGGCAGCGGGTTAACTCCGTCTTCATCTTCGATATAGGTTGCCGTGCTTGCCGAGATAATCCACTCATCCAGACCGTCGCCGTTTACGTCCCCGGTAATGATGACATCGCCAAAACGGTCATGCTCCCGCTCTCCTTCCAGCCGCCGCTGCAAATAAAAGAGTAACTGGTTGCTCAAAGTCTCTTCCCTCCTTATAACATGACTTCGATCTTTACCGGTTCACGGTCGCTTACGTTAACTCTGCGCGTATTCATTCCCAGCGACGCCGCGGTAAAGCCCATCTCGTAATTCCCGGGCTGCACTTCGTGAATTTCGAAGACGCCTTGGGAATCGCTGGTGGTGTGGCATAAAACGACGCCCGCCAAATCAAGCAGATGAATATGAGCGCCCGGAACGGGAAGACCCGAGTCCCGCCCGACTATGGTTCCTGTTAGCGTGTTCACGGGCGGCAGGACAATCTCGTCTTTTTTGCTGGGATCCCCGTAATTCTCAGTGAGCCGTGAAATAAAATCATGCTCCCAAAGGACAGTCTTGCTGCTAAGGTTTGCCGTTTCGTAGGCCTCGAGCGTTTTTTCCACCATCACGGCATCATTCCACACGGACAAAGCGTGCTTTCTGGCCGCCTCGGAAAACTGCTCCCGCAGCGAATCGTCCTCCACCAGCCTTAGAAGTTTGACGTATAAATCGTCGGCATTTCCGGGTTCGGTCAAAAATCCGTTGACCCCATCGTCCACCATCTCCACGATCCCCCCCGTTTTGGATGCAATCACGGGTTTTCCCAGGCTATGCGCTTCGATAATGGAAAAGGGCAGATTATCCTGCAGCGAAGGCAGAACCACGATATCCGCTTCGGACAACAGCTTGGCAACATCCTGGCGGTTGCCCCAGAGACGAACGTGATTTTCCAAATTCAGCTCTTTGATCTGCCGCTCAAGATCATGGCGCATCACCCCATCGCCGATCAGCCAGCAGACCACATTTTCCCGTTCGTCGATCAGCATCTTCATCGCTTTCAGCAGGTAGGTCTGCCCCTTGATCGCCACCAGCCTTGCGGGGCACGCAATGACCATTTTGTTTTTCTCCGTGGAGGATACGGAAATGAGAGGAACTTTAGACTGCTCCATCGTTTGCTGATAAGTCTTTTGATTTAACCCGTAAGGAATGACATAGGATCTCGGATGACGGATCTGAAAGGAGGATAAACTGCCGGAAAGCCAGCGGCTCGGCAATATCAGGCAGTCTGGCGACATGGAGCCGTAATACTCTTCCAAAGCCAGATAGTGGCGTTCAAACGGCGTACGAACCTGAATCTCGCGATTGGCCGTCCATTCGGTCGCGAGACAGCCGTGTATCGTCGCCACCAGAGGCGTACGGCTTGGTTTGGCTTTTCGAAAGACGAAAGTTGAATAAATATCCTGGGTATGAATCAAATCGTAGTCTTCCAAACGGATCTCTCGGCATGCCAGTTCAAAAGCGCGCTTTTCGCTTTCTCTCCATCGCATCCAAGAACTTAACGGAATGTTCCGACTTGCGAATTCCGCTCTCACCATATGGTTCGCCTGTTCAAGATAACGGCTCTTTTCTATTTTTTTCCCGTTGTTGATCAAATAGTAATGCAATAATTTCGGATGCTGCGCGAACAATTCCACGTCATGGCCATTTTCCTCCAAACGCCGGCGTAGAATCTCAAGATAGGTCGAGACGCCTCCAACATGCGGAAACGGCCAATAGGTGGCAAGTAAAATTTTCAAGCCAAACCTCCTCCTTTTTCTCTATGGCCTCTGGTAAACTGCGGTTTTAAAGAGAAAACCACTAGACCGAAGTCCGGTGGTTAAGAGATGGTTAAGTGATTCGCCTTATTTAAACTCTTCATCATTGAGCACATAGTCTACTCCGTCCTCAGGGGCAAGCTCGTCATCGTCGTCTATGACAGCTTCGTCTTCAATAGCCTCAAGCTCGCTGTCGACCTCTTCATCCACGTCCTCCCAAGGATCGTCAAGCCGGTTTTTTTGTTTTACTCGCGGGTCGGGCAACTCGTGGAAATACATATTGGATTCTTTCTTGGTTAAGGCATCCAATTGGCCAAAGGGCACGTATCTGGTAATGTCGTCGCCGAGCAAACCGGTTCCCGGACCCGTTCCGGGACCCGTTCCCGGGCCGGTGAATAGTCCCGATCCCTGAGATCTGTTCAGCCAGGTGAAAAACGGCCGGGTTTTGAAAATGCCGCGCTGCTCCTGCTCTTCAAGATAAGCTATCTTTTCTTCTGTCGACAGATCGGACGGGATCATGTCATGGTAAATAGGAGGAATTTTACTCAGCATAGATTTATAAATTTCATCTGTCGATCTCTCTCTTCCTTTCTTGAACATACTTTCAACTCCTTCGGATCATCATAATAGCTTGCTACGATAGACAGTATATTCGAATAAAAGAGATTGGTATGGACATCCGTTCGACTATTGCAAAATATTGCGATATCCGGCATATCACACGGCAAAAGCGGTCCCGCGATGAGGGACCGCTTCCCTATTTCGTTTATGCTCCGGGTTCGGACGGTTCGCTTGGCGGGACGACAGGCTCGGCGACCACCAAAGCGGGATCGGGAGGAGTGACCTCCTGCGCCAGCATGGAAATCGTATCCGGATGAAGCACGGCGCCTACGGATTCGTCCGCTTCCACCCGCCCCCATTCGGGACTGAGTTCGCTTGGCAATGCCCCCTGCGACAAAACGTTGATGAAAGCCGGATCGGGAATGATGTTCTCATCCGCTACGATGTTGAGTCCCGGCTGCTGCACGAACCCGGCGGGAACCTCCTGCGGAGGAAATGGAATCACCGGTGCCGGGAGCGGATTGACCACGGCCGCATGGATCTCCGGAAACGGCGCTCCGGGAACCGGTACGCCGGGGAAGCCTTCGGGCGGAGCTCCCGCCATAACATCCACCGGCTGCGGGTCGCCCGGCTGAAATCCTACCGCCGGAACAACGGGCATAGCCGGTTCCGATGGAGGTTGGATCGGCTGCGCCGGAACGGCAGGCGGGACAACTCGGCCGGACGGAAGCGGGATGATCGTTCTTGATACGGGACTTTTTGATACGGAAGTTCTTGGTGTAGAGGTGCCCGGCGTATGAGTCCCGCGAAGTTTGTGCCGCCGCACCACGCGACGGGATCTGCGAAGTTTTTTACCGTATCTCAGCGCACTGCGTCTTGATCTTCTCTTTCCAATATATACGGAGCTTCTTTTCATTCTCGTTTTGTTGACCTTGCGTTTCTTCGCTTTGAGCTTCTTTTTGACGCGGGCAATTCGGCCCAAATCCACGACTTCAAAGATTCTTGTTCTTCCCGAAGGCTTAGGCGCAAGCCTTCTTTCCGGTTCGACCCTCACTTGTTTATAATAGAGGGCTGCATTATTCACCATGCTTTCTTCCTCCCATTAAGTGAAATTCCGCGCAGTTACTCCGTCGTAAGCCTTAAGCGTTTGCTTCATCATCGTATTGATGGACCAGTGCTCATGAGCCCACCGCCGCGCCTGTTCGCCAAGCCTAAAACGCAGTTGATCCTGGTCAAGTATTTTGCGGAGATTGTAATACATCCGCTCGCTTCTGCCGGCCGGCGAGATCAGGCCGGTTTTGCCGTGTGCCACCATCTCGGGGATTCCTCCGGCGTCCGAAGCAACGACCGCCTTGCCCGCCACCTGCGCCTCCATGATCGAGAACGGCAGGTTATCCTGGAGACTCGGAAGCACCAAAACGTCCGCTTTGCCGAGCAGTTCCGGAACATCGGAGCGCGCTCCCATAAATAGAACGTGATCCTGCAGGCCAAGCGCGTAGGACTGCTGAATCAGATCGTCCCGCAGCAGTCCGTCTCCAAGCAGCCAACAAACCCAATCCGTGCGAACCTGCTTCAGCAGAGCCAATGCTTCAAGCAAATGTTTATGACCTTTAACGGGCACAAGTCTTGCGGGGCAGATCAGAATCTTTTTGCCGGGTTCCGTCTGTACGGCGGAATTCCCTTTCACCCGGCGATTGAATGCTTCGATATCCATCCCGTACGGAATGACTTGAACATGTTTCGCGGGAACAGCAAACTGGCTCGTGGAAAGAGTCTTCAGCCATTGGGTAGGCGTAATGGTGGCGTTGCTGGACGTCGCTCCGTAAAACTCCTCGGCGGCGGCATATTTCCAGCCCAGCGAGTCCTTGCCGTTAATCTCGCCGTTGAGAACAAATTCCTCGGCCAGACAGCCGTGAATCGTAGCGATCAGCGGCGTCGACTTGGGTTTTACCCGCCATAAAGCCCTTGTCGAGACGATGTCCTGCGTGTGGATCAAATCGTATTTTTGCAGGCCAAATGTGGAAGCGGCCGCTTCGAAACAATACCTCTCGATATCCCTCCATCTGATCCACGGATCAACGTAGCTCATTTGCTTCTGATAATAAGCGTAGACCTTTTCGTAAATGCGGTCTTTTACCTTCGATTTTTCCAAAGCGCGGCCATTATTGGGCATATAGTATTTCTGCATATCCGGGTGGTGGGCAAAAATATCGACCCGGTGTCCAAGCTTTTCCAGCTCCCGCTTCAGAATATCCACGTAAGTCGATACTCCGCCCACATGCGGCAAATAGAAATAGGTCGTCAATAATATGTTCATTTCCCCATTCCTTCCCTTTCGAACTTCTAGAAACAATCTATGTGTTCACCTACTTATTCGTCAGGTACACAAGACCATTTTTTGGCAGATAAAGTCTCGAAAAAAGGCGCTTCTCCATATCAATCTAGTGCGGAGACGGGATATTCTACCATTTTTTCTAGCAAGGGTACTCCCATCTATACCAATAGAAGCCCCGTCGAGTAGGATATACAAACTAGAGAAAAGGAGTGAAAAATAATGGTTCCTGCAAAAGCTAGTATCGCTATCGTCGGTCTCGGTTACGTGGGGCTTCCGCTAGCCGGTTTGTTTCTGGAAAATGGCCATACCGTCTATGGCATCGACGTAGATACGAGCAAAATCGCCAAGCTGAAAAACCAGCAAAGCTATTTATCCGACTTCTCGAATAAAGAGATTCGGGCCATGTTTGCCGATGGCCGGTTTCATGTCAGCGATTCTTTTGCCGAGGTTGATCATGCGGACGCGATCATCGTTTGCGTGCCTACCCCCCTTGATCACAACAGTCAGCCGGACCTCACTTATGTCAGAGGGGCGATTAAAAATATTCTTCCCTATTTGCATCAAGGACATCTGGTCGTGCTTGAAAGCTCCACATATCCGGGAACAACGGAAGAGGAACTGCTGCCGATGCTCCAGTCCACGGGCCTTGTCGTCGGCAAGAACGTTTTCCTCGCATATTCTCCGGAACGGATCGACCCAGGTCCCCACCAAACGTCTCTGCACAGTATCCCGAAAGTGCTCGGGGGAGTGAGCGAGCAATGCACGGCGATGGCCAAAGCGGTATATGAGAGCATTTTTTCCCGCGTTGTGGTCGTTTCTTCGCCCAGGGTCGCCGAATTTACGAAACTGCTGGAAAACTGCCAAAGACTCGTAAATATCTCATTCATGAACGAGATGGCGATGCTCTGCGAGAAAATGGAAATTAATCTGTGGGAAGCGATTGATGCGGCCAGCACGAAGCCGTATGGTTTTACCCCCTATTACCCCGGTCCCGGAATCGGCGGGCACTGCATTCCGGTCGATCCTCTCTATTTGCAGTGGAAGGCCAAACAATACGGGGAAAGTTCCGGCTTTATCGAGGTGGCTCATCTTATCAACGAATCTATGCCGGATTATGTCGCCGAAAAGGTCATTCTAAATCTATCCGCCTCAAAACCGCTGGAAGAATGCAAGGTTCTGGTTGTCGGCGTCACGTATAAAAAGGACATCAACGACCTGCGCGAATCCTCGGCATTCCCGATTATCCGCAAGTTGGAAAGCCAGGGAATCGAAGTTAACTTCCATGATCCCTATATCAAAACAATTGATATCGATGGACGTGTAAAGGAAGGCCTTACACTGACGAAACGCAATATCCAGCTGCATGATTGCGTTTTGATCTTGACCGATCATTCTTCTATTTCCTATGAATCGCTTGCATCGTTTGCCCCGCTAACGATCGATACCCGCAATGCGACCAAAAAGATGAAAGATCGCAAAAATATCGTGTTGATCTAAAACTCTCCCATATCGAACGAGGTGTGTTCAAAGATGAATATTTTAGTAACCGGAGGCGCCGGGTTCATTGGTTCTCATCTGGTAGAGCGGCTGCTGCAGCAGGGACATTACGTCTGGTCTCTGGACGATATGTCTACCGGTCGATTGGAGTTCTTAAGCGAAGCGACCGAAAGCAACCGGCACTCTATGATTCACGGTTCGGTCACCGATAAATATCTGCTTCGCGGGCTGATGGAGCGCTGCGATGCCGTTTTCCATCTGGCCGCCGTATTAGGGGTAAAAAATACCGTCGAAAACCCTTTAAAGGTCATTGAGGGGAACATCGACGGGACGCGCAATATCCTGGAACTTGCTTACCAGAGCAAAATCAAAGTCGTGTTCGCTTCAACCTCGGAGGTGTACGGCAAGAACAGCAAGCTTCCCTTCAGGGAGGATTCGGACCGGGTGCTGGGCGCCCCCCATATCCACCGCTGGAGTTACGCCACCTCCAAAGCGCTAGACGAGCACCTGTGTTTCGCTTATGCCGAAAAAGGGCTCCCGGTCAGCGTAGTGCGTTATTTCAACGCTTACGGCCCGAGACAAACCTCTTCACAGTATGGAGGCGTCGTCCCCCGCTTCATCAAGGCCGCGCTGCTGGGGCAGCCGCTGGAAGTATATAATGACGGCTCGCAAAGCCGCTGCTTCACCTTTATTCGCGATACGGTTGAAGGAACGCTCGCCGCAATGAGCAACCAGGCAAATGGACTCGCGTTTAACATCGGCTCCGAGCATTCGGTAACGATTCGCGAGCTGGCCGAAAAAATACGCGGTCTGGCCGGCTCCTCTTCGCCAATCGTAGGGGTCCCGTACGAAAAAGCTTACGGCCCCGGATATGAAGACATGCCCGTACGGATTCCCGACATCACCCGGGCCAGAACGATTCTCGGCTACAATCCGTCCGTTTCGCTTGACGAAGGGCTGCAAATTTCGATCGACTGGTTTAGAGAACAGCTGAAAGCCGGACGATTGTAATGAAGGCGATCGTTACCGGCGGCGCCGGGTTTATTGGCTCGCATCTGGTTGAAGCCCTGCTTGCAGAAGGGGCCGAAGTCCAGGTTATCGATAACCTTTCAACCGGGAACCCCGATTATCTGCCGAAAGGCGTCACTCTGCATTATGCGGACATTCGCGGCGAGGAAGCCGCGAAAGTGATCCTGACCGAACGTCCCGATATCGTATTTCACCATGCCGCGCAGGTGGACGTTCAACGCTCCGTGTCGGATCCGGGGTACGATGCGGCCGTCAATATCGCCGGCACAATTGAAATTTTGGAGGCTTGCCGGAAGGCATCCGTCCGAAAAATCGTGTACGCTTCTTCCTGCGCCGTATACGGAGACCTCGAAGTTCCGCTGATCCATGAGCAGGACCCTACCGGGCCCATTTCCTTTTACGGGATATCGAAAAAGACGCCGGAGCTTTATATCGATGTTTACCGCAAATTGTACGGGCTGCAGTATACGATCTTGAGATACGCCAATGTTTACGGCCCCAGACAGACTCCAAAAGGCGAAGGAGGCGTTGTGGCGATTTTCATGGACAAAATCCGCAATGGGAGCGAACTCGTGATTTTCGGAGACGGCGAGCAAACCCGGGATTTCGTATACGTCAAGGATGTCGTTAAAGCCAATCTTGCCGCGTCCAAGCGCGGAAACGGAGAGACGATTCAGGTTGGAACGGCATTTCCTACTTCCGTCAATGAATTGCTGCTGCACTTGCAGCATATTCACGGCGCTCCGTTAGCGGCAGTACATCGGCCCGCAAGACCCGGCGATATCAAGCACAGTTGCCTGAACAACATCAAGGCGTTTGAAATGCTCGCCTGGAAACCGAAATACGATCTGTACCATGGACTGCAGGAAACGTACCAATATGTAATGAACTGAGCAAGAAAACAGGGTTGCCCGTCGGTCCATCATGAACGAGGGCAACCTTGTTCTTTTTTTCGCAATGCCTTTCATTGCCTGAGAAAAGCACCCGTCACCCGTTACAGGTTCATCCGGGCCAGAAGCTGTAGCATCAATCCCCGGTAACGCTCCTGGAGCGCCATATACTCCTGCCCGATCTGATGTTGATAACGCAGCGTCCCCATCGCGTCATGCCAGCGGTAGCCGGTCAGCGGCTCATTAAGAAAAGGAAAATGAGCTCCGCTCAGAATCGCTCTGTACCAGAAATCAAGATCATGAGTAAAGGGAAGCGCCTCGTCAAACAGGCCGATGCTGCGAAAAAGCTCCCTTTTGATCATGATCGTGCAGCCGTTGACCGGATTGACGTTGAAAAAAGAACGGTAAAAATCCCCCGTATTGCCGAGCAACCCGGTTGGCGTCACATTGTACATCGTGATTTGGCTTTGGCTGTCGATATAATGAAAATTCGTAAAGGAAATCGAAGCGTTCTGCTCGATCATAAAAGCTACCTGATGTTCGATTTTTTGCGGATAAAACAGATCGTCCGAGCTGAGCCAGGCGATGTATTCGCCCCGGGAATGCAGAATTCCGTGATTCAGCGCCGTAGCGGTTCCCCCGTTGGCTTTTCCCAAATAATGAATCCGACTGCGAAAAGGGGCGAGCCGCCCGGCCTCGCGAGTCGATCCGTCATCGACGACAATGATCTCCACGGAGCCATAAGTTTGATTAAGCGCGCTTTGAACCGCCTGCTCAACGTAAGGATCATTATAAAAAGGAATTACGATCGTCACTAAAGGCCTCATCGAATCTCTCCTTTCACGGCTCGGGAATAGCGGATGACGTCGGTCAGCGAAACATTGAACGGAATCTGCGGCGACCACCCGAGCTGCGACAAGAAGGACGGAACCGGGGAATCCGCCGATTTGGAGACCGCGGCGGACTCGGGCGAAGCATCCTCCCAAGTCACGGAAACTTTCCTTCCCGAGAGGGTTTGCATCGCATCAGCAACCTCCTCGAGGCTCCGCTCCACCCCGGAGCAGACGGGATATACCTGTCCGCTCGCGCCCTCCGCGAGGAGATAGCCATACGCCCGGACCGCATCGCGGACATCCAGAAAATCGCGGAGGGAATAACGGGACGAAATCCGGAAGGGCGGAAGCTTCTCGCCCAGTTCGGACTTGGCGATGTGGCTCCCGAGCAACGAACACACGCCCGAGGAGCTTCCCGGACCGATCAGGTTGGAGGATTCGGCCACCATGACGAATTGACCGAATAAGCTCTCCCAGGAAAGGGCGACCGTCTTTTGCAAGCTTTTGCTGAAGCCGTACGGGTGCCTCGGACGAAAAGGCGCCGTCTGCTCGGAGGACAAACGCGAACCTGCGATCAGAATGCGGCATGATTGATAGGGCCGCAGGGCCTCCAGTAAATATAAAGAAGACAGCACATTGGTCTCGAGATAGAGCAGCGGATGAGCCCAGGATTCGGAAACCGAATTTTTTCCGCCCAAGTGAAGCACAAAGTCGGGAGCGATTTTTTTCACAACGGCGCCAATCTGCCGCGAATCGAGCAAATCGCAAGAATAGTACCGGATATTCGGGACAGGGGGAGAGGCCAGGTTGTCTTTGAACCGAACCAGCGCGGCTACCCGCATGCCCATATCCGCAAAATATTTGCATGCGTGGACGCCGGTAAAACCCGCAGCGCCCGTAATCAGGATTACGCGTTTGCGGAGGGCTTCACCTTCGTCCATCTTTCCAACTCCTTCAGCATTTCACGGTAATGGGGCGTTACATAGCTCCAGTCGCTTCGCGTAGATACCAACGTCCGGTCTTGAAAGGGCTCATCGCTCGGAACGACATTGACCCCGGAAAGGCCCCAAATCTCACGGAACAAAAGCAGTAAATCATGTTTGCTGATTACCTCCGGATGAGCCAGATGAATCAAACCGGATACGGGCGAGGCTAACAGCGAATCGACCGCTTTGGCCAATTCAAGCGTTGTCACCCCGTTCCAAAACACGTTACGGTAGCCCTGAACAGTCCCCTTGCTGTTCATAAACCAATGCATCAGCCCGATGCCTCCGCTGCGGATCTCCGGCCCGATGATCGAAGTGCGCACCGTAATATGACCCGGCGCCCGGACTTCGCCGAGCGCTTTGGTCAAGGCGTAAACGCTTATGCCGTCCGGTGCGTCATCCTCGCGATAATGTCCGCGCGTGCCCATAAATACGCAATCCGTGCTGATATGAATGAGGCGGGCCCCGATCTGATCGGCTGAACGTGCCAACCGGTGCGGCAAAAAACTGTTGATATGGTAAGCGCCTATTTTATCGGCTTCGGCGAATTGGTTCAGAACGCCGATCGCATTGACGATGACCTCCGGCCGAACGGCTTCGACCAGCTTCTCGACTCCCGCGATATCCGCAGCATCGACGATAAGGGCCCCGGGATCGGCGATTTCGCGTGACGTATAAAATACGGAATGTCGGCCCTGCCGCTTAAAATAATCCACCAGCATATGACCGGCCATTCCGTTTCCGCCAAAGATCAAGAGCTTCATGACAAGAACCCCCCGCGCTGCAGTATTTGCCGGATCTCCCCTTTGGACATCAGATTCTGGGAGGAACTGAAGCTGGTGAAAGAGACAGGAGGGCAGTGCTTGTAACGCTCTTTGAGCTCGGGTATATTGATCGTCGGAAGAATGACCAGGTACTGCTCGTCGTAAACGACCGTGTTCAAGCTTTCAAATTCGCTCATAAGAATTTCGTGGATTTTTTCGCCGGGCCGTATCCCCCGTTCCACCAGCTTAATGTCGGACAGACCCGAATCCTCAATCAGCACCTCGGCCAAATCCACGATCCGGCAGGTCGGCATCGTCATGACGAAAATTTCTCCGCCGATGCTCTCCACCGACGCTTTAAACAACAGGGAAATCGCGTCCGGCAGCGTCAGAAAAAAACGGGTCATGTTTACGTCCGTAATCGAAACTTCGCCCTTCTGGCGGATTTGGTCCTTGAACAGATGGACCACGCTGCCGTTCGTTCCGAGCACGTTTCCGCCCCGGACGGTCACGAACCGGGTTTTGCCGCGGAGCAAATTCGCGTAGACCATCAGCTTCTCGCCGATCGCTTTAGTCATGCCGTAGAAGTTGGACGGGTTGGCGGCCTTATCGGTCGAAATATAAATAACCTTTTCCACGTTGCTTTCGATGGCCGCTTCGATCACATTTTGAGTGCCGATCACATTGGTCTTCAAAGCCTCGTAGGGCTGATCCTCACAGACCGGGACATGCTTCAACGCCGCGAGGTGAAAGACGTAATCGATATCCTGACAGGCCGCCGTCAGCGCTTCCTTGTCACGGATATCCCCGATGCAGAAGCTAAGCCTCTGATTCTCGAACTGCCGGCTCATCGCCACCTGGGTGGATTCGCTGCGGGAATAAATAATAACCTCCCGCGGATGCTGGGGAAGCAACTGCGAGATCAGCTCGTGCCCCCAAGAGCCGGTGCCGCCGGTTACTAAAATGCGTTTATTCTCAAACATGCCGTTTCCCTCCAAGCAGAAATTTGACAACCTTCATCGATACATCCGTTGCGAGATACCCCTTGGGGCATTCCCAGCGGGGAGAAATTCCGGTCATAACCCCCACCGATCGGACGATGTCCTCCGCGCCTACCCCGGATACGATGTTGCTCCCGCAATCTATGGTTTCCGGCCGCTCGGTCGTGCGGCGCAGCGTTACCGTCGGCACCCCAAGGATGCAGCATTCTTCCTGGACGGTCCCGCTATCCGTCAGAGCGCATGAAGCATGACGCTCCAGCTTAACGAAATCGAAAAATCCGAACGGTTCGTGAAACTCCACATGCGGATGCAAGCTGTTCCGAATCTCTTGAGTCAACTTCGACCCAGTGCGGGGATGGATGCTGCAAATGATCCGGCGATCGTGTACTTCGGCCACCCGGCTCAGCCCCTGCATGATTTCCTGCAGACGCTCGGGACGGTCCACGTTTTCGGCCCGGTGAACCGTCACCAGAAAATAATTCCGCTCCGTCAAATTCAGCCGCTCCAAAATTTTGCTGTCCGTAATCCGGGTCTCATAGTGCCGGAGCACTTCGTTAATCGGGTTTCCGGTCAACACGATGCGGCGGCTCGGAATCCCTTCCGCGACGAGATGGCGCTTGCTTTGCGGCGTATAAGGCATGTTGATCGAAGAAATCGCATCGATCACCTTGCGGTTTTTTTCTTCAGGAACCTCCAGATCAAAACAACGGTTGCCCGCTTCCATATGCACGACCGGAAAGCCCATTCGTTCCGCCAAAACAGCACATAACGCGCTGTTGGTGTCTCCGAGCAGCAGGACGTGGTCCGGCCGTTCTTTAAGCAAAATGCGCTCCATCTGCGAAAACATGGACGCAAGCTGCTCACCCAGCGTCGACTGCCGATCCTGGAGCACATAATCCGGCGCCCGGAGTCCAAGCTGCTGAAAAAAAATCCCGCTAAGGCTTTCGGTAAAGTTCTGCCCCGTATGCACCAGAATATGTTGATCCGCGTATTGGTCAAGCAGCGGAATGATCAGGCTAAGGCGGATAATCTCCGGACGCGTGCCCAATATCGTCATAATTTTCAAGTGGCTCACCCCTTGGCAAATGATGTTATTTCACGGATCTCTTGCGGGAAGCCGCCAAACGCCGGCGCGTTCTTTGTCTTCCGGACCGGGCCGCCTTCCGGGGTAAACGTTCCTTTTTCGTTCTAGTCCGTGACCTCCTCTTCCCGGACCGGATGGGAACACGCCGTTTAAAGCCGGTTCTTCGCTTGTTTCTTCGCTTCATTCCCCGTTTCATTCCCCGGACCGCCGGCTGCTCCGGCAAATCGGGCTGCTGCTCCTCTACAGCCGATATCGCCGGGAGGATCTCGGGTCCGGGAGCGAGCTGAAGCAAGCGGTTCACCATATCGTCAAAGCGCTCCGCGTAAGTGGAAGGGCCAAAAGCCGCTTCCACTCTCTCCCGGTTCGCCGCTCCTATGCTTTCCATCGTTTCCGGGGACGCCAGAAGCTCCGATATTTTGGCGGCAAGTTCACCGGCTTCTCCCGTTTTGGCCAAATAATTCCCGTTTCCCGTAAGCTCCAGAATTTCTTTAAGCCCCCCGGAAGCGTATGCCGCAACCGGCTTGCCGAAAATCATCGCTTCCATCGCGGTCATCCCGAAGCCTTCG
Source organism: Paenibacillus terrisolis (assembly GCF_056171975.1). Lineage (NCBI taxonomy): Bacteria > Bacillati > Bacillota > Bacilli > Caryophanales > Paenibacillaceae > Paenibacillus > Paenibacillus terrisolis. The sequence continues at coordinate 124,032 of NZ_JBKFGG010000009.1, forward strand.
CTCACCAGACTGGGGATGACCACCATATCCATCGCGCAGTAGGCCGCTTCAATATTTTCCTGATGATCGGCGAACATGATCCGGCGTCCGGAACCCTTAGCTTTCTTTTTCAGGGATTGATAAAAGTCGTGATCCAATTCACCGCCGATCACAACATAGCGGGTGTCCGGATGGCCCTGTTCCGCTGCAGCCGCCTCGATAAAATGGTCCGGTCCCTTCTGGGGAAACAGAAAGGAAGATATATAACCGACTACCCGCTCTTCAGGCCGTATACCCCATTCCCAACGCTTTTGTCTTCTTAATGACGGCCACAAAGACGGGTGAAACTCCTCCTGGTTCCATGAAGGATAAAGCAGGCTCAGCTTCCCCTCCGCCGGCGTGCCCTCAAAAGGAGCCAATCCGGCCTTGGAAATACCTACGACGAGGTCGCTGTACCGATCGATTACCCCCACCGATTGACCGGTGTGTTCGTTTTCCGCCACAATTTCGGTAATATGCCAGAGGACGGGAATGCCCAACTGCTTGGCCGCCATGGCCGGAATCACGTTAACGCTCGTGTTCACAAAAACGTAATCCGGCCGTTCTTCCCGGAGAAAGCTTACGGTTTGAGCGGTGGCCCTGCTTCTCAGCATGGCATCGGCGTCCCTGCTCAAGCCTTCATAAGGCAAACACATGCCATAAAGCAAAGGAATGTCCCTGATAACGGCCCGAAGGCCATTTTCTCGGGCCATGCGGGTTAGTCTGCCATGATGTGGAGCCACAATCGTGCAATCGAATTGACCGGAGAGCCTTCTGGCCAGAAAAAGCAGCAGCTTCTCGGCGCCCGTAATGTTTTTGATATTGCTGACATGGGAAAACAGCATCAGCCTCTTCCGTTCCGGCATCGCAAATCTCACCTCCGTATTGGAAGATCAGCCTCTTTGGGATTTACCCGAAAATATGGCGAAGCATTTCGTCGAGACGGTTGCTGTACGTATGGTCCCGATAAGTTCTCGCCAAAGCGCGGAGGGCGATCTCCCGTCTTTCTTTTTCATGAGTTAAATAGAAGTTGACCTTATCCATCAATTCTTCCGGAGAAGTGAACGTTTCGATTTCTTCGCCCGGAGTATAGAACGTCGCCAAATCATCGCGAGCATCGACCAACTGCAGCGTAGCGCAGGCGGAAATTTCGAAGGTCCGCGGATTCGGCGAAGCCGCCAAAATGCCGGCCGCGTTGTTGTTGACCGAATCCTCGAACGGGGAGCGGTGCAAGTTCAAAATGATTTTCGTACCGCTGTATACTTCCGCCGTTTCGGCCGGCCCCATCCATTTACCAAGCTCGATTTGGTTGTGGTAAGCTTCAAACTCGGGAAGCCGATCCCACCATATTCCGTTAATGATCAGCCCGCGGTCCATCAAGCCGCCGATAATCGGCTGCAGGAAATGAACCCGGTTCCAGTAAGCCGAACCGATAAAGCTGAGATTACGGCGAACCGGGGAGAGCGACAGGGTTGGGCGGTAATGTTCGGTGTAAGCGGCAAAAGGCAAATAATGCACGTTTCCGCAGCCGGCCGCCCGGTAAAGATCCACGCAGTTTCGTTCTAAAGTGAATACGAAATCGTAATGGGTCGCCATGCCGATCGTTAAATCCGTGTAGTAAGGATCGTCCGTCAGCCAGACGGCGACCGGGATTCCAAGCGAACGAACATAATCGACCTCTTCTACCGGCCTTTCCATACCGTCAAGCACAATCACAAGATCGGGCCGGACCGAAGCCGCCGTCTCGGTGAAGGGCAGACCTGGATCATGAACCGTCAGATCGGTCACCAAAGTGCGTAAAGTTGCCGTAATAGCCTCATCTATCGGAGAATAAGGAAATCCTTTGCCGGACCCGACATACAGCACTTTCAGGTTCCGGACAGGCCGCGGCGGCTGGCCCTTCTGAACGATAGCGCTGGCCCGGCCCCGCAGATATCCCTCGTCGTAGCCGTCTCTTAGCCCCGCATTCCGTCCGTCTTTTGCAGGATCGGACACCTGATTCTCCATGACCGGTTGAATTGTCAACATACCGTCACTCCTTCTTTAGTCCTTATATAAATTGAACCGAAGTTTGAATACGTATAGTGGCCAGCCGTGCCAAATGTTCTTTCGATGCCGTTTCTGCCGGAACATTTCACACTCTTGCCGAGTTACTTTTTCATTGGTTCAACTTATATAGATGGGTTCAATCCTTAAAAACGGCGGCGAGCAGCCTTCCAACCCGATCCGCATAGTTATGGTCGCGGCGAGTCGTCCAAAGAGAACGCCATGCTATCTCCTGCCGCTCTTCCTCATGATTCAGATAATAGTCGATTTTTTGCTCCAGATCGGAAGCGTCGCTAAACGTTTCGATGTCGTAGCCCGGCCGGTAATATGTCGTCAGATCTTTTCGGACATCCGTGATCTGGAACGCCCCGCAGGCTGAGATCTCATAGGTCCTGGGGTTGATGGATCCTCCGGTGATATCCCTCCCGTTGCGATTATCGAGCCCTGCCGTTGTGGGCCGATGAACATTGATTACGATTTTGGCTCCGTTATAATAGGACACCGTCTCTTCCACCGGAATCCAGCCGCTTCGTATCATTTCCGTTAATCGGCTGTAATTGGCCAAGCGGTCCCAATTCCCTCCGGCGATCAACACATTTTTGTTCTGCAAAAATGAAGCCAGGGTATCGAACAGTCCTACACGGTTCCAAAAGGCGTTCCCGATAAAACAAATATCGTATTGATATTGGGGTCCGGTCTTTATTGGGCGGAACTTAGTCATATCGGCCGCAAGCGGCAGATAATAAACTTGGTTTGCGCCTAAAGACTTATAAAGCGGTACGCATTCCAGTTCATGGGTGAACACCACATCGTAGCGGAGGGATAGAGGGAAGGTATCGTCCGTAAAATAAGGGTCATCGACAAACCAAACCGCTGTGCGGATGTCCATTTTCCGAATTTGGGCAATCTGCTCCGCATGATCGGCAGGAAAGACATGCAGCGCGTTCATGACCAGCACCAGGTCGGGACGAAAGCTTTTCGCCTCGCTTAGCATGGAATCCGGTGATGCCACCCGGCATTCACCCGCCATTTCCTTAAGCGCAGCGGAGACTCCGCCGTCGATCGCCTCAAATCCTTGGGGAATGTACAGAACCCGCTTGTCAAACCGGGGAGGCGCGGAAGACGGAATGCGTTCAAGAACCGCCTGGCATCCCCCATAGCGGTAACCCTCACTGTATCCGGACCGGTAACCTTCATCTGAGGAAATGTCCCGCTTGTTCTTCAAGGCCTTCATCCTATCTTTTTTTGTGATTTCCTGGGTCTGTATAAATATATGCTGAGGGGGCACGTGCATCATGGACGACTACCCGGAGGTTGTATAAATTGGCGAATGCCGCCTTTTCGTACTAGGCTTCCCCCTTGGCACAGGCGGCTTTCGGCCATTATTCGGCCAATGTAAAAAGCCCCTGCATCCCGGCCGATAAGCCGGAAAACAGGGGCAAAGAAATCTATGAATCTATGATGAATGCTACCGTTGCTCTTTATAGGCCAGTTTATGGCCGTCTTCAAAGCCTTGGGCAAAACCCGAATTAAACCCTTCTTGATAAGCCTCATTGTAAGCATGATCATAGGCGGACGTCGCATCCTGAGCCACGTCGGTACTTACGGCGTCCGGTACGGGAACGGCTTCGAAATTCACCGCTCTGCTCACTCGCCGTCCGCGGCGGCTGCGGCGCACTCGCCGGCGCCGGCCGGCGCTTCCTATTCCTTTCTTTCTCCGAGCTTGCCGTGACCTTCCGCGCACAAGGCTCAGCTTGCGTTTTTTGCCCAGCCGGGACTTGCGAAGTTTACCCGTTCCCCGAAGCTTCCGCCGGGCCTTTCTGATCGAACCGGTCTTAAGCCGGCGGCTGCGCCGGGTTTTCGTTTTTGTCATGTCGATCCTCCTGTTCTCCTTGGGCCGCATCGTATGCCGAATAACATGAATTCGTAATCCATGGCGATGAAGGAGTTCCATAATAAACCCGATGCAAATGAATCCCGTATAAAGCGCGGGCCATCGCATCCTGGTGATGGGTCAAAATCCGGATATTTTGAGCCAAATGCCTGGCCGTCTCTCCCGAATGCTCCGACACGTCGGCCAGACTTTCCAAAATGCGGGCCATCGCGGTCTGGCTCCGGCTGATGGAGTCGATGAACCGAAGCTTGACGGCTTCTTCGGCTTCGAAATGCCGGCTCATTTGTCGGCGCCCTCCAGATCGAATCCGCCTCCGCCGAACATCCCGCCAAAACCGCCCCCGTCTCCGCCGAGTTCCTCGGCCCCCGTGTCCAAAACGGTTTTCAGATTGCTCGTCAGCCCGTTCTGGAGCTTGGTCAACCCTTCAACCATCTCAACGATCTGGTCATGAACGTCAAGCGGGTCGGACAGCTGCTTTTCGTGGTCCTGATAGCTGCCTGAGACCACATGATTCAATATCCAGTTGCGCACCTTTTCGCTTTCAACCGCTTTGGCCTCCAGAATCATCGCTACGTTCCACTGTATTTTGGCGGCCGCATCCAGCATGTGCAGATAGGCCTGGTCCCTGCTCATGTCTAATCATCCCCGCTTCTTTCGAGCTACTCTTCTTCTTGGACTCTCAATTCCTTGATCACAAGGCCCAGATTTTCCGCCATCGCCTCCTGAAGATCAGCGATCGCGTTTAAATAAGAAATGACGCTTTTGTTGATCCGGCCCGAATTTTCGAGCAACCCGCTCATTCCCTCAAAAGCGGGTTCGGCATCTGGAATGGCGTGCACGATTTGCGCCATGCGCACGGCAACCTGGCGCTCGGCATCGATTACCCTTGCCATTTGCTGGTGGGAGTTCGACATGTGGACGATCATTTCGGAAATTTGCTGGTCCACCCGGATTCCTCCTCCTAACTGGTCATCTTGGGTGTTGCCCTGCTTCTAACATATGCCGGAGCCGAAACCTCCGTTCCTTCCGGAACGCTTTATAAATCTTCCGAGAGAATCCGCGGCGGCGGCAGAATTGGAAGTCCCTCCGGATGGCTCTCAATCTCGGATCTCGGAGTAATCTCATCCGGTATTTTCAATCCCCATGACAAGCAGGCATAATTCGAGACGATTTCCCGACGATTTCCCCGGTCGAGCTGGTATAGGCGGCCGTTCTCGTCCCGGAGTACCTTTCCTTCCCATGTTTCAGCGGCGGGAGTACCCTGCCCGAAAACAAAAGACCCTGTCCGTTCGCCCCCGGTCGGGAACTGCAGTAAATCGATTACCGATAGCCGGACCGGGTCCGCCGGACTTTCCGCCGCATTCCGACTGCCATTTCCGTCGTATGGATATTTTATCCCGTGCTCAATCCGATAGACTTTTCCCGACCATGCCTTGACCCAGACATGCGTGGGGCAAAAATCCGCGGACTTGCGAATTTCCGGACTGGGGAAGGCTTGAATTCGCGGAAGCAGCCGGTAAGGCTCTCCCCATTTGCCGCTAAAAAACATCTGATTGCGTTCATTGACCTCAATAAAGCCCTGGGCGCCCAAGCCCTTCATCGTCATGCTGCCGAAATGGTGAATAAACGTGTCTCCGGCAATGATCATTTTTTTGCCTTGGAAACGAAGCCGAAGCACCCAATCGTCATCCTCGAAATTTCCAATGGCATACCCTTCGTCAAAGTAACCGATTTGCTCAAAGACGCTGCGGGGAAAAAGAAGGCAGAAGCCGACAAGACGGTCCGTCTCCCGCCATTTCCCCGCATCCGAAACGTTGTAAGCCGCAGCGAATTTCGGCATATCCGCAACATCCTCGTATGGAACGGGAATTAACTGTTCTCCGCTGATATAATTCGTTACCGGTCCGACGGCCGACGCTCCCGGATAAGTCCGCAGGCATTGCAGCAGTTGGCTTAGCCAGCGTTCGGTCACCAGCACATCGTTATTCATCAGCACGATATGGCGGCCTCTGGCCATCATAAGTCCCGTATTCACGGCCCTGGCAAAACCAAGGTTCTCGGGATGCGCCGCAATTCGGACCGTTCCGTGCCGTTTTCGCAATTCCTCAACGGTACCGTCCCCGGAACCGTTGTCCACGACGATGATTTCGTAAGGGGAATCGGTGTGAGCCTCGATGCTTTGCAGGCACCGGAGCAGCAGCTCCTTCTGGTTGTATGTGGGAATGATGATACTGGTCCCCTCAAACCAGACGCCAAAGGAACGTTTTGCCGCAAGCGTCCCCCGTTCATATCCGGTTTCGTAACCCTTTTGGTATTCGCGGGGCTTCGACCGCTCACGATGCTGACGTTTTGCAGCTTCGCGCCCGCGGGGTTTCTTTTTATCGCTTTTATTCTGTAACATCCGACTGCACCTCCTGATAGGGCAAGCTGATGATCATCCCGGCAACAGCTCCAGCTCTCCGCCAACCAGTTTATCGGCCAGATGGCCAAAATCCAGCGCCACCCTGCCAAGCTCGGCCGCGATGCGAGCGCAGAGAATAACGGCGGGGATGCCTGCCGCCACAAGCGCGAGTTCGAAATCCAAACCGGCGACTTCGCCCATGATGCGCGGTATATCATGCACGCCGTTCACAGGTCCGACGATCCCCGAGATTTGAATCCCTCGCTGAGCCATAAAAGCGGCCAATCCCGGAGCTTCGTTCCCCGCGATCAGCACTTTGCGTCCGGTGAGCAGCCTGACGAGGTAACCCTCCGTATTGAGCGAATAATTGATCGTGGAAGATGTCAGCCTGAGCGTCCGGTAATCGATCCCGTAATGCTTGAGTACGGGGAACAGCAGCCCTTGGTAGGACGGATGCCGAGACTCCGGAACTCCGACGATATTCGCGGCGCGGACGGCCCAGGCTAAGGTATCGCGGGCCGCGGGATCCGGCAGATGGATACCGGCATACGGAAGAAAAGCTCCCCAGCGCATGGCTTGCCCCACGGGAAGCACCGTATCGTGGGCAAGAGCCAGCAGTTCCCCGTCGCCCAAACGGACGACCGACAGCGGGATCTTGTTCCGCAGCGCTTCGTCCATGATCGCATATACGGCATCCGGTCTAAGCAGCGGATGCAGTAAGCCCGAAGCGGTACGAAAACCTGCGTTAATGACGTCATCCACCACAAGTTCAGGCAAAATCGAGTAGGCGGGTATCAGCCGCCCCAGCTTGGCTTCGCCGCCTTCAAAAAGTCCCTGCCGGTAGCCTTCTTCAAAGGCGGCGGACCGTTCCATGGCTGCCGTTTCACCGGCGCCCGGCATGGAAAGCCTATGCTGCGCCGCCTCCGCCGCAACCGGAAGCGCCTCTTTCGCTTTTTCGGCGGATCGTTTCTTTTCCCGGACCAACATGAGGCTCGCCGCCTTCCGCCGGGCTCTCCGGCCAGACGGCCGGGAAGCCCGGCGGAAGGCTGTTCTTTGGCTCGCCCGATTCGCCGCTTCCCTGTAGTAGCGCTTGGCTCTGCGCTTCGCTGTCCGCGACGGGTGAACAGGGCGATTTAATTTGCTCCTGACCGCCATAAATCCACCTCCCCCACTCTTTCGCCGAGAGAACCTGCTTTTAATGCTTACGGAAGTACGCCTCTCATGTGGACTCCGGCCTCCTGTAAAGACTCAAACGTCCCGGCATCTCCCCACCACAGTTCAAGCACGTCATATTCCAGTTTGCCGTTTTGCGCATACCTGTTGTTGACGTCCGTAATTTCAAGTTCTCCCCGGGCTGACCGGCCAATTCCCCGAATCAGCTCAAACACCGCGGTATCGTACATATAAATTCCGGTCACGGCAAAGTCCGATTTCGGTTTTTGCGGTTTTTCCTCAATGTAAGAAATCAGGTCGGGATTGTTTTTGTCGAACACCGGGACTCCGTACCTTTTGGGATTCTCCACCGGTTTCAGCATGATTCTGGCGCTTCCCGGCGGCTGACTCATAAACCGTTCCGCATAAGACGTCAAATCGTCCAGAAACAAATTGTCGCCGAGCAGGACGATAAATCTTTCTCCGGGCGGGATCAGTCCTTCGGCAAGCTCCAGCGCCTCGGCGATCCCGCCGGCCGACTCCTGGACGCGATACGTCAGTTTTACGCCGAAATGATCGCCGCTTCCGAAATAATCCGTGTAAAGCCCCGCAGACTGTTTTCCGATCACCATGATAATATCCGTGATTCCGGCTTGACGCAGCCGTTCTATCCCATAACTAACCATCGGATGTTTCCCGACCGGAAGCAGATGTTTATTGATCAATCGGGTTAGCGGGTATAGACGCGTTCCGGTGCCTCCCGCCAAAATCACACCTTTCATGAGCTCTCCCCCCAAGTGTTGGTAAACTATATGAATTGCCGGGGATCCACTCCCCATTTTTCGATGAACAATCTATGGTTCCGCGTAATCAGCGACTCCCACCCTTCGGGGTAGCTCGCTTTGAAGCTGGAACTCCCCGCATGATAAACAAACGTATCTCCGCAAATGAGCAGCCGGTAACCATGCAATCTAGCCCGGTAGCAATAATCGTCATCCTCGTAGTGCCCGGGTGAATACCGTTCGTCCAAAAATCCGATTCTTGTCAGCACCTCACGTTTGAACAACAAGCACAGCCCGATCAGCCTGCTGACCTCTTGCCATTTCTTCGGGTCCGGCGAGGAACCGTTAAAGCGTTCCGCGAATCGGGTAAACTCTTCGCCCGCAGGACACTCAAGTTCCACCTGCTGGCGGCCGCTCGCGTAATTCGTTACCGGCCCCACGAAGCCGATGTCTCCGGAGCTCGCAAGAGCATGCAGCATATTCGTCAGCCATCTTGGCGAGACGATCACGTCATTGTTCAATAGCAGCAGCTGTTCTCCCGAAGCCACGGACAATCCGCGGTTGCAGGCAACCGGAAATCCGGCGTTTTGGGGCAGTGACACGAGAATCAGCCGCTCCTGTAAGCAATACGCCGCCGTCCCGTCGCCGGATCCGTTATCGACGACGATAATTTCGTAGGGCGTCTCCGTATGGCGGCGAATCGCCTCAATGCAAGGCTTAAGCAAATGAAAGCCGTTATACGTTGGAATAATGATGCTGGTTAATCCGAACCCGTTCAATGGGCATTCCTCACTTTCGCAAGCTGACTGCGGGGCAGCGTAACGAACCGCAGCCGAACGCCTTCCAGGCCCATCACCTCACCGAGCGCCTCCACATGATCGCCGACAATAAGCCGGGCAACGGAATTCTCGGGACCGTTGTTCCCGCTGCGGATCCGGTTGTTCCGGACCACGTCCACGGAATAGGGGGCGCTCACCGACAGTCCGCTTGCCATGGCGAGCGCCTGCGCTTTGGGCGGAACGATGAGGGCCCTTGTCCCGATTGCGGACACAGCCTTACGGGACATGGCGTGCGGCACGGCGGTCAGCGAATTGGCCCGCAAATCGGGCCGGCCTAGCGCCAGATTCAAAAACGCCTTGCAGCGCGTCACTTCATCCTGTCGGGAAAATGCGGGTAGATGCGGGGATAAATCGTTCAGCGCAAGGTCCGTTCCCCGATCGACGGCGATGAGAAAAGCGGCCAATTGCTCCGCGTTAATCACGATATCTCCATCCGTAAATAAGAGAATATCCCCCGTGGCTGCCGCAGCGCCAAGCGCTCTTCCTACGTCATGCCCCAAGCGCTCGGGAAAGCTGAGTACCATGGTTCGGGCGTCCCGATGCACCGACGCATAACTGTCATCGGTGCATCCGTTGAGAACAACGATGATTTCGCCGAGCGGCAGCTTCCGCAGTTCGCTTAGCACGAGCGGCAGCGTTTGCTCTTCGTTGCTGGCCGTCACGACGGCGCTGGCCTTCCCCCGGATCGGCAGCGGAATAAATTCGAGATCCGCCTGCATCCCGGAAGCCAGCGCATATCCCAGCCGATGAGCAAACGCAAGCTGCAGCACAGCCGAAACCTCCAAGCCTTCCGGCGCATGGCCGCCATACCAGCTTCGAAAGCTCTGCTGCAGATGTTCCGCAGACAACGCTGCGGTTTCGGCCTCGGCCGCCGCATGAAAGCCGGCTTTGAGCGCAACCTGCTCAAGCCTTCTTGCCATGCTTCCCGCGGCGCCGCGCGAGGTAACGGGAACCCGAGGCTTTCGGACCTTGCTTCGGGATCTTCTTGAGCTGTTCCATCGCAATGGAGAAACGGTTTTTCCGCTTCTTCGTCTTTTTTCATTCGCTTTGTCTCTCATTTTCATCACCTCACCCTGCCGCGCATGCGTCCTAAATCCTCGTAACCGCCGCGCGGCCCATGCTCGCGGATGAGCCAGTGAACGGCTTCCAGATGGTCGCCCGTCACCAGGGATGCCAGCGGGTCCTTGCTCAATTTGCCGCTTTCTTCCTTCTTTCTGCCTCCGCGCCGAATCGGGTTCATCCTGCCTACCGGCACCATATGAACGGCCTGCACGCGAAGTCCCGACAGCACCGCTTTGGCCTGCGCCAAAGGCGGGACCTCCAGAGCCGATGCGCCGACGACGCCGAGAGCCCGGCGGCTGATGGCGTGCGGAACGGCCGTCAAGGAAGCCCCCTGCAGATCGGATCGCCGCAGTAGCGTGTTTAGAACATGTTTCGCCAAAACGACCGGATGTGTCTCCTTTTTGCCTACCGGGCCGGGATACGAGTTCAGCGCGACATCCACTCCCGACAGCACCGCCTCTACGAACGGACGAAGCTCCTTGGCCGGAATGACCATGTCGGCATCCATAAACAACAGCACCGAACCTGCAGCGGCTTCCGCTCCGACGCGTCTTCCCACGTCGTGCCCCAGCGGTTCCGGAACGCGGATGAGCCGCGCACCGCAAGCTTCGGCAAGCTCGGCGGATCCGTCGGTCGAACCGTTGGCCACGACGATCGTTTCGCTGCGGGGATGCACGCGCGAGGCTTCGCGCAGAACTCCCGGAAGCGTGGCAATTTCATTCATGGCCGGAATGATGATGGAGACGACCGGTTCGGGATGATTCACCACCAGCGGCATGGGCGCCTTCCGGCGAACCGTTCTGCGGTTTCGGCGTCTGCGGATAATGCGTTTTCTAACCACAGGCACAACCTCCCAGATCATGATGTTCCGGAGCATATACCACAGTTTATGTGCCAAGCGGAGCGTTGCAACGGCAAACGTACCGTATGTCCACGTTTGCCCGGCTCCGCAAGTTTGCCAAATGGATTAATCCGTACTTCAACGGAATCATGCTATTTTCCTGGATACCGGGTTATGTACAATTCAATCTTCCTTCCATTCCCGAGTTAAAAAAGTCATAAAACGTGTGCATCCAAAACATTTATAATCACTAGACCGGGCTTTTATCGTTGTACTAACTCAGATGTATGATCAGGGGGCAATTATTTAAAATGGAGAAATATAAATTTCTGGAGCTGAATAAGCCGGAAACCTATGAACTGGAGGCGCTTGAGGTAGGCGTTACTTCCAGCTGCAATTTCAGGTGCGATTACTGCTGCGCTTATAAAAGAAACGACGGCAACAGCATTGAAGGCAAGGAAGTTGTCCGCGTGCTGAAGGAAATCCCGTCGATCCGCAGAGTTCGGCTGTCCGGGGGAGAAGTGACCCTCAAATTCCAGGACTGTCTGGAGATCGTCAAGTACTGCGCGGAGAACGGGATCGGCATGCAGCTCAATTCCAATGCCAGCCTGCTCTCGCCTGAAAGGATCGATCAATTGGCCGAAGCGGGCTTAACGAACATACATATTTCGTTTAATTTCACGTCGGCCGAGGAATTTGCGCGATATTACCATCTTCACCCCAGCGTGTATCCGAAAATCCGTGAAAATATCGCCTATTGCGCCCAATCGTCCATCGATACGGTGCTGGAAACGCTGCTCTTCGAAGAAACGCAGCATCGCCTGCGGGAAATCTCCGACCACGTATACCAGCTCGGCGTGCGGACGCATGAAATCCAAAACAGCATCGTGATGGAACACAGCGGCTGGAAAGCCATTGCCGCCCGGGAGCAATTAAAGCAAGCCGTACAGGAGTTGATCTCCTACAGACGGGAGGATTCCACGATTTATTTTACCTGCATGGACCGGTTCGCCGAAGAGTTGGGATTCAAAGAGCAACCCGGCGTCCATTTCTCCCACTGCATCGAAGGGAAAAAGCAGCTGCATCTGCACGGCAACGGGGATATTCTCATTTCCGAGCTGTGTTATCCCGTCGTAATCGGCAATATTTATAATGGAACCTCGCTTAAAGACATTTTTACAAATATGCCGGCGGAGCTGAAGCATTTTCTCGATACCGAGCCATGTCCGGCGCTGGATGCTTTATTTCCGGAAAAATCAAATTCCTAACGCCGCAAAAAAAGCTGTGCCTTGCGTCATGATGCTCATGACATTAGGGCACAGCTTTGCTGTTTCTTTTATAATTTGCGTCCCGCGGGAACGTCCTCGCTTCTCCTCATCAGTTCAACCCAACGTTCCGCCGTATGCTGCCAGCGAAAACGGCTGCGCGCCAGCTCTCTGCCCGTGCGCCCCATGATCTTTCGCTCTTCCTCATGCTGCAGCAAATAAAGCACCCGGTCCGCCAAGCCATTTTCAAGCCCCTCCGATGGCAAAAGAAACCCGGAGCGCCCGTCGGCCACGATTTCGGGAATTCCTCCGACCTCGGCCGCCACCACCGGAACCGCCGCAGCCATGGCCTCGACATTGACCAGGCCAAACGCCTCTTCATCGCCGGAAGGGACAACCAGGCAATCGGCCAAGTTATACCAATCGGCGATCCTGGGGTACGGCGTAAACGGCAGAAAAGCAACCCGGTCCTTGTAGGGATCCGCCATGGCTTTCAGCCTGCGCACATATTCCGTTTCCCGGTTGGCGCCGTAAAAAGAGCTTCCTACGATCACCAGCATCGCGGCCGGTTCCTTTTCGAGCACCGGCCGCATGGCGGACAGCATGTGATGAACGCCCTTGGAGGGAAGCAACCGTCCGACGAACAGGATGATTTTCCGTCCCTCCCAGCCAAAGTCGGCAAGCCGGGCCTGACGAAGCGCCTCTCCGAAAGGCGTCCAGCGGGGGACGAAATCCTCCAGGCTTACACCGAGCGGGTTGACGAACATCGGTACCGATAAAGCGGGAAACCTGGCTTTGATTTCGTCTTTTAAAAACTCGCTGTTGACGATCAATCCATCGACGCTTTGAAGCATTCGCTGCATGCTCGTTTCCGGATGACAGGAAGGGGAAATAAACGTAGTTGAATGAAGCGTCAGCAGCACGCGCGCAAGGCGAAGCCGGCTTTTGAGCCGCATGGCCAGCAAGGGCCTGTTGTGCACGTCAACCGTATCCGGCCTCCATTTGCGAAGATGGCGGAGGATCGATTCTTGATATAAATGGCCGCCGGGCATCCGGTAGCATGGAACTCGGCCGATCATCCCCAGCGCCGGCAGCTCAGCGTCTGCCCGTCCAAAAATCCGAATCTCCAATCGATCCGCCGCAAGCGGAACTACTTTTTCGATAACTCTTTCTACAGAACTGCTTCGCCCTGAAGGAATGACGAAGGATCCCGGGGTGATCACCGCTACCTTTTTCCGTTCCATCGTATAAAAGCCCCCCTCCCTTCCCCATGACGGGTTCATGATACCTTAAATATACGATCATGGCCTGACAAATGTGACTGGAAGAGCCGGCTTAAGGCTGCCCTTTCAGGTCGATGGCCCGAAAACAGGCTGCTGCCGCAGAACAGTCGTCCACTCTTTTTGGCCGTGGAAACATAAATTGGAGGAAGAAGCACGGGAAGGAGGAACATCTATGGGGCAGGACCATGTCGGTATTCTGCTGAACTCCAACATGTACCGCGGCATCCCGCAGCGAAAAACCGGCCAGGAATCGATCTCTAATTATGAGGAAGCGGCGCGGCGGTACGATTTGACTCCTTGTTTTCTGCGCCTGAGCGACATCGATCTGAAGCAGGGAACAGCTGTCGCTTACATGCTTAACGGACCGGATTACGTGAAAAAGACCATTCCGATTCCGTCCATTATTCATAACCGCGGCTTATATCCCGAACCCTCGGCGCACCGGAAAATTCACGACCTGATCTCCCAGGGAATGACCGTTTTTAATGTCAACAACCGTTACGGGAAGGACGTTATTCACCGGTTGTTGTGGAATACGTCCCATCTGCGCAGCTATCTTCCGGTAACGGCTCCCGCCAATTCGGATGCTTTGCGGAAGATGATGGCCAAATACCCCGACTTGATTCTGAAACCGATTCGAGGCTCCGTGGGACAAGGAATTATGCGACTGCGTCAAACGGAACAGGGATGGGAGCTTGTTTTCCCGTCTTCTTCCGAAAAAAACGAATGGAGTACCATGCTTCTGCGGCAGGGAGAGCTTCCAGCCTGGACCCGCCGCCTGTTTCATCGTACTCCTTATCTCGTTCAGGAACGGATCCCGCTTGCCGAATACGATTCCCGGCCTCTCGATCTTCGCGTCACCGTGCAGCGCGGGATCAGCGGTGAGTGGAGCATCACCGGGCTGTTTGCCAAAGCCGCCCCGCAAGGCGGCTTTGTCTCCAACATCGGCAAGGGCGGGGAGGCGTTTCCGGCGGCTCCCTTGCTTGCCATAGTGCTTCCGCCGCGCCTCGTCCGGCCCGCAATCGCCCAGGTCGAGGCTCTGGCGCTGGCCGTGTGCCGCCAACTATCGACCGCTTTGCCGCTGCTTGGCGACTTAGGCATCGATATTGGACTGACCAAGGTCGGCCGGCCCTATTTCATCGAAGCCAACGGACGTGATCAGCGTTACGGTTTCCGCAAAGCCGAAATGACGGAAGTCTGGCTGAATGCCTACCGCCAGCCGATGGCCTTTGCCCGCTATTTGTTGGACTGTCCGGCTCAAGTGGCCTTAACGCGCAAAAACCGGAGAACCGCGCAATAGCCGGACTTCCGCCCTCGAGGGCGATAAGACCAAAGCGATGCACCGGCGAAGCCAAGCTTCCGATATTCATTCAACTTGCGCTAATTGTAAAATATTCAGCTAAATTCCAGTCGGTACACCTTTCCAAAAAAAGTAATTTAACTTTCTGGTTTTTTGCATCCCCCGCTGCCTTCTTAAGCAGATTGTGGGCAAGGGAAAGCTACCCGATCACCAGGCTAAAAAGGGTGCTCCTCTGTCATCTACGATGACTTTGGGGACACCCTTATTCCATTGGAACACATTTTGGCCAGTCCCTCTCGGTTCTTTAGCTTACGGGAAACGGGATAGGATAAAGCCGGGCTTCAAGTTACTCGTGTGAATAATGTGACTCGTGTGACTTCAGGGAACTGGCAGCCAGAAAGTCATTGGGAAAATTCGCCTGCCTTTAACCGTTCCAATTCCCCCTCGCCAGTTCTGCCACTTAAAATAACGGAATTTTATGGCCCTATCTCCACTGGACGGCCCCTTTTTTGCATAAATAGCACCGTTTTGGGGTCTTATTTCTTCAGAAGGAGTCCTTTTCTCCTCAAGTCTAGCCGTTTTATCGAAAATAAAACCATTTTGTACCGCTATTTTCGGGAAAACGCGGTTTCGGAGCGAAATAAGGCCATTTTATGCCTCTATTCGCAAAATTGCCGTTTGCTGGTTATAGTTTATTCCAGGCTAGGCCGGCCCCGCTCAATGCCCGCCGCCCACGCCCCGTTGAAGTATGCCGTTCCCGGAGCAGATGGGCTGCACGCCGATTACGTACGAGCCCCCATCCTTGATGCCAAGACTCGCTCCGACTGACCGGCCCGCAGCGAGGCGCGGCTCCTCGGATCGGCGTTTCGCTAGGATCCCCCCGCAGTAGCATGCGTATCTGTCCTGCACGCTGCGCCGTGCATCAAGGGCAAGCTAGGATTCCGGCATTTGCTGCTTTGAAGCTTGCCGAAAGCAAGCCTAGAGATCGAATCGCTTTCACTGGCCCGGCACCTACCCGACAATTTGCCGCCATTTGCTTGAGAAAGCGGCCATAGAATCAAAAGAATGAAACGATGATGCAGGGATAGCTCCCTGGCGCCGCCGTTTTTTTCACTTTTAGTTCCATTTTCAGCTAAGCAAGCGGCTCGTCCAAAGAGCCACTTGCTTTTGGGCCACTCGCTTGTTTTTTTGTTGTTTGGAAGAGAGCCGTCAGCAAGCCGGCGGAGGCTTCGCCATTCCAGACTACTGGAGTAGTATTTACATCTTGGCACTACTGCGGTAGTATGGTTGTGTCGACAAAACTACTGCAGTAGTTTATAAGGAGATTTGCCATGGAAATCAAACTGTTTGATTCCGAATTAAAAGTGATGGATGTTCTCTGGAAAAAAGGAGATACGACCGCTAAAGAAATTTCCGACATGCTCAAGGAGCAAGTTGGCTGGAACATGAACACTACGTATACCCTTATCAAAAGATGCATCGGCAAGGGGGCAATCGAACGTACGGAACCCAATTTTGTGTGTCATGCTTTGATCACAAAAGAGCAGGTTCAGGAACAAGAAACTGCTGAGCTGATCAATAAAGTCTTTGACGGCTCCACCGATCTGCTGTTTGCCTCGCTTCTGGGCAGCAAGAAGCTGTCAGCAAAGGAAATCGAACGGCTGAAGCAGTTGGTTAAAGATTTAAAATGAGGTGGTCGTTGCTATGCAAGTGATGCAAATGAGCTTTTCGGGGGCAGTCCTCATAGCAGGCGTTGTGATTGTTCGCGCCCTTGCGCTGTATAAGCTGCCGAAAAAAACGTTTCTTGTTCTTTGGGCCATTGTGATTTGTCGCCTGCTTATTCCGTTTTGGGTCCCGTCGCGTTTCAGTTTTTACACCGCTCTTGATCTGCTCGCACATTCTTTTGCGGAACCAACGGCGCTTACAGCTCCGATTGCTGCATCCAACAGCCCCATTTCATTCGCACAGCAAAGTACGGAAAGTGCCGCTGGCGCCGGTATTGGAGAGGCAGGGGCTTCCATTTCTCCCGCCGCTCTCATTTGGCTGGCCGGTTTATGCGCTTGCGTATTGTTTTTCATCGCGATTTACATCAAATGCCGAAGAGAATTTCAGACTTCCCTGCCCGTTGACAGTGATTTTGCCGCCGATTATTTGCGCGAGCATCCCATGCACCGTTCCGTACAAATCAGGCAATCGGATAAAATCTCAACCCCGCTGACCTACGGGGTTTTCCGGCCCGTGGTCCTTCTACCGAAAACGACCGACTGGACGGATGAAACCGGTTTGAGGTACGTGCTTACTCATGAATTTGTGCATATCCGGCGTTTCGACACACTGACGAAGCTGATATTGATATGCGTTTTATGTGTGCACTGGTTTAACCCCCTTGTGTGGGTTATGTACGTTCTTGCGAACCGGGATCTCGAGTTAGCCTGCGATGAAACGGTGGTGAAGACATTTGGAGAAGCCGCAAAATCCGGCTATGCCATTACGCTGATCGACATGGAGGAAAAAAGGAGCACTCTGACTCCTATTGCTAATCATTTCGGCAAAAACGCGATTGAGGAAAGGATTCTGGCGATTATGAAAATGAAAAAATTCACGCTCCGAAAGGTCTTGCTTGCGGTTGTTCTGGTTGTAGGCACAGCGGGCGCATTTGCAACAACTGCGGCTAAATCCGCTTCCGATGTCTCTTCCGTTTCCATGGCGACGGAAAACGGTTCCCAAGCTCAAGGATCGACGGAAAAAGAACATAGCGCCGAACGTAAAAAAATACTGGAGGTCTATGCTCCTTTTGGGCTTAAATACGATGAAGATACCGGTAAGCTGTTCTTTCGAAACAAAGAGGTGCGCGATTTTTACGATGAACGCGCCGGAGTAGGCCAGTCCATGCCAGATGGCAGTGTGGACATATATGCCGTTTATGAGGATGGTAAGTTGGCTGGAATCAAACAGCTCAATCAAAAGCAATTTGACGCGAAATCGTTGGAAAAAGAAGCCGCTCAGAAGGAAACGGATAAAAGGAAGAAGGAATTGGGCCTCTCCGGCAACGCAGCATTTTCCTATTCGAGCGACTCAGCGGCTCCAGTCAATGACAGTATTGAGTGGTATACCTATGATGAGTACAAAACGTGGCTGGATCAGGAAAAGATAGACTTGAAAAAGGCAATCGGGGGAAAGGGATGGAGCCCATCCGAGGGTTGGTATGTCTGGACTCAGGAAAAGGTCGATAAGACCATTCAAATGTATGAGCAAATCTTGCAGGACATCAAAAATGGAACGAAGATATCCAAATCGGTCAATGGAGACGAGAGCTTAGGGATGAGCTATAATCCATCGGATCCGCCTTCGAAAGCCTCTTCAACCGGATTTGTTCTCAACTCTTCCGCGCCTTCTTCCGCTTTGTATTCCGCCAAATTGTCTTTTAGCAACGGTGATGCTAAGGATCTCGGCACATTTGCGACGAAGGAAGAACGATTGTCAGCCGTAAAAGCATACTGCGAAAAGCTGGTTGAGGCAGGTAACTTGACTCGGCAAGAAGCAAACAACGTAATCAAGCTATTCACACAGCCCTAACCATAAGAAAAAGAATAATCCTAAAAAGCAAGGAGGCGGTACGCTTTTCGCCTGTACCGTCTCCTTCAATACCTCACATCCGAAATGCCAAACGGCGGAAAATGCTGCGCGAGCGTGAAAGCAGCCGTTATGGCTCCGGCCAGCAACAGAATGACCAGCAGATCATAACGCGAATAGGCGGAAGGATAATAAAATGTCCGCGCTTTTTTGCTGTCGAACGCTTTGGCTTCCATCGCGACCGCGATCCGGTGCGCGCGGCGGATGCTCTGCGAAAGCAGCGGCACGGCGTACATTTTCACCTGCACGGCCAGTCCCCGGATTCCGCGGGGGCTTCGGAACCCGCGTATGCGAAGCGCATTCCGGCGGATCTGCAGTTCCTCCCAAACCATCGGCAGCAGCCGGATCGAAGCCATGAAACTATAAGCGTATTTGGGCGGGAGCTTTACCTGCTGCATCAGCGAATAAAACAGCGCTACCGAAGACGTGGTGAGCACGAACAGTAGACCCTCCGCCGCAAACGTTACCGACTTCAAGCCGACATGGACGCCGCGAAAGAAGCTTTCCTCCGAAATACGGATGAGTCCCCAGGACCACCAAAGGTGGTCGCCTTTGCCGAACATAATCATCGTCGCCGAGGAAGACAAAAATACGAAAACAAACGTCAGAACGATGATGCTCACCTTCCAGGGAGCATACCCGCTTAAGGCAAACAACAGTACGATAAAAAGCATGGCCTGATAAAACATAAAATCAAGCTGATGCGTAAACAGCGTTATGATGAAAAACAGCACGATGATCGCCAGCTTGCAGGCCGGATTCGCCCGATGCAGCCAAGTTCGAAAGCGCGGAGCCAAAAATTGTTTCATCGCGCCTCGCCTCCTTCATGGGTGGCCGCATATGCCATCGCGGACTCGGCCATGACTATGCCCCGCTTCGTAAACTCCCGGGAAATGAGCCTCCCGTTTGCCACTTCCCAGCGCTGCGTTGCTACCTTTTCCGCGATGATTTCTTCATGCGTCACCATCACGATCGCCGTTCCGGCTCGCCGCAATTCCTCGCACAGCCGCAAAATCGCGAAGGTGTTGACCGCGTCCTGACCGAAGGTCGGTTCATCCAGAAGCAGCACCGGAAGCTCCCGAACCGACGCGCCGGCGACGCTTAACCGCCGTTTCTGCCCGAGCGACAGCTGATAAGGGTGGCGCCGCTCATAGCCTTGAAGGCCGAATTTTTGCAAAATATCGGCCACTTTTTCCGCCGCTTCCTCCGCGCTGAAACCGTCGGCCCGCAGGGAAAACGCGATTTCCTCGCCAACCTGGTCGGCGATAAATTGAAATTCCGGATTCTGGAAGACGAATCCGATCTCACGTGCGGCTTGCCGGGTCCGGTCGCGCCGGACTTTGCCCGCCCTCACCGGAGTCCCCCGCAGCGCATATTTCCCCTCTGTCGCCAGCAGCCCCATGAAGCTGAGGAGCAGCGAGCTTTTCCCCGCGCCGTTAGGCCCCGTCAACGCAATGAAATCGCCCGGCTTGATTTCGGCCCGATCCGCCTCGATGACCGGTTTGCCGTATCGCAGACCGCGGAAATCGGTGAGATCAATGACTGCTCCAGCCGAAACGGCCGATGAAGAACACACTGCCGCCGGCTCGATCAATTCCTTCCCTTGCGGCGAAGCAAAAAAGTCCTCCCACACGCCGGGATACCATATGCCGTATTCTTTCAGTTCCCGGTGAAATTCGGCAAAAATCCGTTCCGGGGAGCCTTGCCCGAGCAGACTTCCATCCGGACCAAACAGGATGACGCTGTCGATCAGTTTCAGAGCAAGCAGTTCCTCGAGCCGATGCTCCACGATGACCAGCGTGCGATGCTCCGCAACTCGGCCGACCGCTTGCCAGATTTGTTCCCTTCCCTCCGGGTCAAGCAAAGCGGAAGGCTCGTCGAGGAACAGAACCTCGGGATCGCTAAGCAGAACGGAGGCAAGCGCAAGCCGCTGCTTCATACCTTGGGAAAGGGAATCCACCGGAACATGCAGGGAATCCAGCATGAGACCCACCATATCTAACGCCCGCTCCATGCGAGCCGTCATTTCCGTCCGGGGAACGCCAAGGTTCTCCAGCACAAACGCCAATTCCTCATCAACATAAGGCATGCAAAATTGCGTGTCCGGATCCTGGAACAGCAGCCCCCATGAAGCCGGGAGAACTTTCTCCGAGCAGCGCATCGGAACCTCGACCAAGTCCGGAATCATGCCGGACAATACCTGCAGCAGTGTCGATTTGCCGCTTCCGCTAGGGCCAAGAAGAAGAACCTTGTCTCCCCGCCGAATCGTAAGTGAAAGATCTTTGAACACAAACCGGCTTTCGCCGGGAAATTTCAGCCGGAGATCGCGGACCTCGGCGGCGGGCAACGGTACTCCTTCAATTGAAACGCCCTCGCTTCTCTCGCGCAGTTCTATGCCCGCAGCAGGGCCATTCAACGCCGCTTTGGCCGCCGTGGCCGGAAGAGCGCTCCCCGGCATCTGATTAGTCATTCAGCGCCTCATAGTCTTTGGCTTCTACAGGCCGCAGCAAGCTGGTTACGCCGGTCGCTTCCACCGCCTTGGCAAGCCCATAAGCCAAATAGCCGCAAATCAACGCTGAGCTTAACGCACGCACGGTGTATTTGGAAATCAGCAGCCATGTCTCGTAATCCTGAACATAACCGTAATAGATGTCTGGAATGAGCGAGCCAAGCGCGGCCCCAATTCCGGCGAGCGCGGCGACGGAACCTGAATATTTCCGGTACCGGAAAGCGGCAAACACCAATTCGGCTCCGAGACCCTGCAGCACGCTGTACATGACGAGCTGAATGCCCCATTCGCTGCCGAACAGAATTTCCACATGGGCGGCGGCGATTTCGGCAATGAGCGCCACGCCGGGTTTGCGAATCAACAGAAAGACCAGCGTAGCCGCAAGGAACCACATGCCGTAAACGAGCTCATCGGCCTGCGGGAACAGCGGCGAAACCAGATTGTAAACGGAGCTCCAGAAATGATAGACCACCCCGAGCACTACCGCTATCAGCACCGTAACCAGCAAGTCGCTCAGCTTCAGTCCGCGGCTGCCTTGTTTTTTTGCCGTTTCTTGCATATCAATCTCCCCTTTGCATTAAAAATGGTATCGTAAAAATAAAAAAACGCCTGAATGCTCAGACGTCGGCAAGGTCCACGGGGAAACAAAAAAACTCCCGGACATTCGATTCTCTACGCTGGCATTATCCAGTTCAGATTAACGGTCCGCAGCGGATAAATGCTGCCATCTCAGCCTGATTGCCCTCAAGCCCCCGTATCCCTATGCGATTGTAAATAACATACACCAAGTCTTTCCATGCATCAAGCACAAATTTTGTAAGCGCCTCCCATATTGATTTCGCGCTTGTTCTATGTCAATATTATCGGAAACGGTCAGGTACAGCCGGCCGGGGCAGGAGGATACAATAATGGCGGCCAATTGGATGAAATATATGACGGAGCTGTCCTCCCGGAAATGGATCGCCCGGCTGACGGGACGATTTTCGCATTCGGCCGTTAGCCGGCCGATCATTCCTTTTTTTGCAAAAGCTTATGGCATTCCGCACCATGAAGCGGAAAAAGAAATCCGGGAATACCGGACGCTGAACGAGTTTTTCTCCCGCAAACTGAAAGCAGGCATGCGCCCCGTGACCAATGAACCAAATGGACTGATCAGTCCGGTTGACGCGCAGATTACATTTATGGGCGACATCCGGTCCGGCACGATGCTAAATGTGAAAGGCCAAGACTATTCGGTCGACGATTTGTTGGCTCGCTCGCCCCGAACGGTATCCTATACTCACGGGTACGCCTTTGTGCTGTACTTGAGTCCCACTGATTATCACCGGATTCATGCGCCGGTCTCCGGCAAGAAGCTGGAGAGCGAACATATCAGAGGAAAGGTATATCCCGTCAATGATTTCGCCATGAAGCACATGAAATCCGTGTTGAGCCGAAACGAGCGGTTAATTACATATATCTCGCATCGCCATGGCGAGCTTGCCCTCGTCAAAGTGGGAGCCATGAACGTCAGCAGCATTAAATACACGGACGAACAGGCCAAAGTCTGGGAGCAAGGCGACGATCTCGCCTATTTCGAATTCGGCTCCACCGTTGTGCTGCTCTTGGAAAACCGCACCTTCAAGCCGCTGCCGGAGCTGCAGATCGGGCACAAAGTGCGCATGGGGGAGCTGCTGGGGCATTTCATTCCTTGAACGGCTAACGCACGCTAATCGAGCCGATGGAAGAAGTGAGCGAAATCAGCGGTCCGCCGCCGTTTATCTCGCTCTTCCCTTTCGCCGCTCCGCTAACCCCGCCCAATTCCGTGGCGGTTTCCAGCGTACAGGCAAGCGACGGAGACAGCGCGACCTGAATGCTGCCGATATCGGCTTTGACCTTAACGCTGCTTTCCTCGCTCATATCCTCAATGACAAGATCTATGCTTCCGGTCCCGGATGTGACCGAGGATTTACCCATGATGCTTGCTCCTTTGAGATGGATCGTCCCCACATCCCCC
The DNA here is from genome assembly GCF_056171975.1 of Paenibacillus terrisolis. Lineage (NCBI taxonomy): Bacteria > Bacillati > Bacillota > Bacilli > Caryophanales > Paenibacillaceae > Paenibacillus > Paenibacillus terrisolis. The sequence goes on from NZ_JBKFGG010000009.1 coordinate 147,053, forward strand.
CGAAGCCGGTAGGTTCCTTTTAAATCGCTTAAGGTGATATCTCCCACATCGTTCGTAAGATCAAACGCATTTACACTTTCCGGAACCTCGATGACATAATTCACGCTAAATTCCGTGAAACCGTATTTCGCTTTGGCCCATTTCCACAAATCCTGATCCGGGTGATCCTTCGGATGCGCCGCAACGATTGCCCGATCTCCTTTGACTGTTACCAAAACCTCACTATTGTCAAATACTTTCTCCAGTTTTTCTTTGCGCAGCGGCAGATTTGTCGACCACAGCTTCGCCTGTACACGAATCTCGTCACCCGCTCCAGGCTTCACATCGATATAACCCACCGCGTTGTCCATATAAAGCTCTTTTGCCGTACCTGCCGGCGCAACTACACTAAGCTCACGTGAAATTCCGTTTTGAGATACATCGTCCTTCCAGTCTTCAGCCGTGTTTTTCACCGACTGCTTCACTCCTTCCGCCATTTTGTTCACATTGTCCCCCAGTTGATTGTTCCATCCGTCACAGCCGGCAAGCAGTACCAGCAAGGCAGCCGCCGCCCCGGCCAGAAAAATTTTCATCCGTTTTGCTCCCACTTTTTATTCCTCCGTTTACTATATAAGAATGGATTTTTCACTGATGTGTTCGGGCTATCCCTCGTCTTTCATTTTATTTCCAAACGTTCCTTCCATGCTATTGGCTGGAGTCCGGTGCGGCGCTGGACTTTGGTCGGGTTTACACAAAAAAGCAGCGATCTTCACGATCGCTGCTGCAAGTTTTATATCGGTTAACCCGCTAACGTATTTCCGAAGGGCTTTTCCCTGTGTATTGTTTAAACTGTCGGCTGAAAAAGAAAATATCCCGATAACCCAGCGCATCGGCAACTTCCGTCACATTCATTCCGGCATGCAGCAGCAGATGCTGCGCCCGGTCGATTCGCGACTTAATGATGTACGATTGGACGGACATCCCTTCAATTTCCTTAAACTTGATTGAAAAATAGCGCGGGGACAACCCGGCGCGGGCGGCCAAATCTTGAACCTTGTGGGGAAGACCCGGATGCTGAAGCACGTAGTTTGCGACTTCGCGAATGACTTCGGTTAGCTGGTTGCTGACTTTTTTCTCGATCGGAACCTCGCGTTCCTCGCGGAGCAGTTGAATCAGCAGTTGCTTTAATATCAGCCGCGCTTCCTCTTCGGCCGCATAGGCCTTGACCAGAAACAGGCGGACATACCGGGATAGCATGTATTCGAAATCCAGCGTATCCTCCAACTCGCGGTAAGAGCTTGGCACCTCCGTAACCGGTTCATCGACATCGAAATGGATGTAGGTAAGTACCAGCGGGCGCTGCGGATTATGCGTCGCGCTCGTGTGATCGCCGCTGCGAAAGAGAAAACAGCTGCCTTTGCTGACCGGAATCGCTTGGTCGTTCAGGACAACCGTGCCTTCACCGCTCCACACATAGAACAAATCGTAGTTCTCCAGCGGCTTCTCTCGCTTATGCCATTTCCAAGCCGGCTCGCATACGATTTTGGCAAACGACGGCTTCAAAATAAATGAAGACGGTGAAACGTGAAGCATGTCCTTCCCTCCCGAAAATAGTATCCCCTCTATTATACTATCAATCCGCGGCCACTTGAATATGTTCCCACGCCGATTTCATGCGGTTTACGCCCTCCAAGAGCCTTTTTTCGTCCAGATGGGCGAAGCAAAAGCATGCGGCGGGCGGTCCCGGCTTCAGCCGATAGATAGCGGCGTCGCGAAACGTTACGCCTCGTTGCTGCGACGCCTGCTGAAAAGTGCGAAATTCCTGCGGCGAGCGCAGCCAGTCGGCATAAACCAGCAGTCCGGCGTCCGCCGGCCGCAGCCGGAACAAGCCGGCCAGTTCCCGCTCCAAGGCGCCGCGGAGCGCTGTTTGCTTCGCGCCATACTCGCGCCGCATCCGGCGCAGATGGCGCTCGTAGCCGCCCGTGCGCATAAAACGGGCGAGCGCCCGCTGCTCCAGCCGCGCCGGAGAAACCGGCTCGTACAGCGCCTTGGCGCGAACGGCCGGTTCGACCAGGCGGCGGGGCAGCACCGCGTAGCCGATCCGCAGGGAGGCGAACATCGTCTTGGAGAAGGAGCCGACATAAACGACACGGTCCTCGCGGTCCAGCGCTTTGAGCGGTTCATGCGGACGGCCGCCCCAGCGGAATTCGCTGTCGTAATCGTCCTCGACGATGACGCCGTCCCGGCGGGCCGCCCACGCCAGCAGTTCGCGCCGCCGCGCCGGGGACATCACGGCGCCGGTCGGGAACTGCCTGCCCGGCGTCACGAACAGGAGCCGCGCGTCCCAGTCGCGCGGCAAGATCCCGTCGCCGTCCAGCTGCGCCGGGACGGCAATGCCTCCGCAGGCGGCGACCGCCCGGGTGATCCCTTGATAACAGGGATCTTCCAGCACGGCCGGCTCGCCTTCCCCCAGCAGGAGCTGGGTCAGCAGCAGAATCGCCTGCATCGAGCCGTTGAACAGGCAGATTTGCTCCGCATCTGCCGCAATGCCCCGGCTCCGCCGCAGGTAAGCGGCGATTGCGCCGCGCAGCTCCAGATCGCCCGCCGGATCCGGCTCCGCTGGCGCCGATGCTTCAACGCCCCCGCCGTCGCGGACGGCCCAGGCGATCGCGCTTTTCCATTCGGCGGCGGGGAACCGCCCGGTGGACGGGCCGCCATCGCGGTAGGAGATTGGCGGTGCTTCGCCCGCCTCCGTTCCCGGCATCGCGACTGTTGGCGCGATGCCGGGGGCTGCCGGCGCGGTGCCCGCGGCTGCGCCGGTCGCCGTGGTGGCGGCCCGCTCCTCGGCCGCCATCACGCGCTGGCCCCAGGGCGACAAGCGCAGCGTGTCCCCGGGCGCCGCCAGGTCCGGCGAGACGGGGATCGCGCCGGACACATACGTGCCGCTTCCGCCCACGGAGCGGACGTACCCCTCGGCATGCAGCATCTCATAGGCCTGGGAGACGCTTCCGCGGGACAAGCCGTACAGCTCCGCCAATTCACGGCTCGAAGGAAGGCGCGTTCCTTCCGGCAGCACGCCGTCGTGAATGGCCTCCCGAAGCGCGTGGTACAAAGCCAAATATTTGTAGCGGTGCTTTTCGCAATGCGCCTCCCAAGGTATCGTAAAATCCAGCATCGTTGTACCTCCCGGACGATTTGATAATCAAAGCTACCTCCCTCTTAGGCCACAGAACCACCTGCCTAAGGCGACAGCGCCAACGAAACTCAGAACCTTTGCAGACTAGAATAAGGAACTTGGGAACTTGGGAACTTGGGAACTTGGGAACTTGGGAACTTGGGAACTTGGGAACTTGGGATCTTGGGATCTTGGGATCTTGGGATCTTGGGAACTATGAACACCCGACCGGCCTAACGGATCTGAGCGACGCTATTTTTCATTTCCCGCGTTATTTCCCACTCTAACGGACTCAGTTGACCCTAATGGGTGCTAAACGCGAAGTTTCGCTGCATTTTCGCACCAATAACGACTCCTCGATCCGTTAGAATTGAAACATGCGCTTTTTACCCAAAATAGCGTCATCTCAGTCCGTTAGAGTTAACCGGGCACTACCCTGACGTCTACCTGACGCACTACCTGACGTACACTTGAGTGCACTACCCGGGTACTCCGCCTAAGCAGAACCGACAAATTGGACCAATAAATTAAATCTAAATTGGTTCTTTTTTATTGTCAATTTTCGGCTTAAGCTGGTATTTAAACAGAGATGGAGGTCCTCGAAATGAGAAGAAAAGAGTTCACGGTGGAAGAACAAGCGGAGATTGATGCATTTTTGCATGAAATGAGTTTCGGATTTCTCGGCACTACGGACGAGGAGGGATGGAGCCGGGTAACTCCGCTTAATTTCGTTTACGACGGAAGCGACTTCTATTTTCACGGCAGTCTAGCCGGTGAGAAAATGAAGCAGATTGCCCGGGAGCCCAGGGTCAGCTTCACTGTCGCCAAGGAGTATGCGATCATTCCGTCCTATTTCACCGATCCGCTCATGGCTTGTCCGGCTTCGGCTTTCTTTAAAAGCGTCATGGTTCGCGGACATGTAGAGGTCGTGGACAAGCCGGAAGACAAGGCGGCGGCCCTTTCTTTATTTATGCAAAAGCTTCAGCCGGAGGGAGGCTACTCTCCCATCGATCCGTCGGATCCGGCCTACGCCGGCCCGCTCAAAGCAGTAGCGGTTTGCCGCATCGTTCCCGAAAGCATGAGCGCCAAATTCAAATTCGGCCAAAACCTGAACGTAGCCAAGTTTTCCGGAGTGATGCAGGGACTCGAAGAACGAAAGCTGGACCTGGATCCGGAAACTGCCGAGCTCATGAAAAAATACTGCCCCGCACATCGTGAAAAATGACACAATGTTGCGTCATTTGACCGTGACTCCCAAAGATCGAAATGATATAATGTTAGGCAGTCAAAAACGGTAGAACACCAATATCAAACCGATCGGAAGGATGAAGAGAGATGAACCCACTCGCGGAGCAGTTCAACGAGAATATCAAAGCCGGCAATATCCATGTGTACGAAATGCTGTCTACTTTGGGCAAGGAAATTTATTTCCCCAAGGAAGGAATTCTGAGCCAATCGGCCGAAGCTTCGGCCCACGCCAAAAAATATAACGCCACCATCGGGATCGCTACCGAAAACGGCGGGCCGATGCACCTGGCAGCCATTCAGGAATCGCTTTCGGCTTTTAAGCCGCAGGACTTGTATCCTTACGCTCCACCGGCCGGCAAACCGGAACTCCGGAACGTATGGCGTGACAAGATGGTTAAGGAAAATCCCGCGCTTGAAGGGAAAAGCTTCGGCAATCCGATTGTGACAAACGCCCTGACCCACGGTCTCAGCATTGTCGCCGACCTGTTCGCCGAAGAAGGCGACGCGGTCATCTACCCGGATAAAAACTGGGAGAACTACGAGCTGACCTTCGGAATCCGCCGTCATGCCGAAATCGTCAACTATCCGCTGTTTACGGAAGACATGAAATTCAACAGCGCCGGGCTCCGCGAAGCTCTCTTGGCGCAAAAGGATAAAGGCAAAGCGATCGTCGTGCTGAATTTCCCGAATAACCCTACCGGTTATACGCCGGGTGCCAAGGAAGGCGACGAAATCGTAGCCGCAATTTTGGAAGCGGCTGAAGCCGGCATCAATGTGGTTGTCGTTACCGACGACGCATATTTCGGGCTGTTTTTCGAGGAATCGCTCAAAGAATCGCTGTTCGGCAAATTGGCCGGACTTCATCCGCGCATTTTGCCGGTGAAGGTCGACGGAGCCACCAAGGAAGAATACGTTTGGGGCTTCCGCGTCGGGTTCATCACTTTTGCTTCCGAGAGCAAAGAAGTATTGGCCGCTTTGGAGCAAAAGACCATGGGCATCATCCGCGCAACCATTTCGAGCGGCCCGCATCCTTCTCAAACGTTTGTGTTGCAAGCACTCAAATCCCCGGACTTTGCCGCTCAAAAAGAGGAGAAGTTCGCCGTGATGAAAGGCCGGGCCAACAAGGCCAAAGCCGTACTGGACAGCGGCAAATACGGCGACGTATGGGAATACTATCCGTTTAACTCCGGATACTTTATGTGCCTCAAGCTCAAATCGGTGAACGCGGAGGAACTGCGGCTTCATTTGATCCATCAATATGGCGTCGGAACAATTGCGCTGGGCGACACCGACCTGCGGGTCGCTTTTTCGTGCATCGCCGAAGAGTATCTTGAGGATCTGTTCGATTTGGTCTATCAAGGCGTTCAGGATTTGCAGGCGAAATAACCGCTGTTTTTGCCCGGAATCTGTACATTGGCCCAAGCACTGGGGCATTTCCCCTCATACAATACGGGTGTAAGCACATTTAGAACCTCGGAAAGGGGAATGCACATGAGCGGAGTAGAAGATGTAAGAGGCGGCTATGGGTATGGCGGTGGTCTGTTTACCAGCATTGGCGTAATCCTTGTTCTCTACATTCTGTTGGTCATCATTACCCGTCCCTTTGGGCTGTACTAATTCATCATTCGGTAGATCAAAAAGGATCGTTCCTCCTCACGGGGAACGATCCTTTTTTGTATTAGTCCTCAAACTCTTCCAGCCATTTGCGCTTCCATCCGGCCCGCATCCCAACCGCCAGCACGATTCCGGCGGCCAAGCTTCCGAAAGTGATTGCGGCGTCTCCGCCCGGTATGACCGCCATCGGCAGCCAAATCAGGAGGACCAACGCAAGCAGCAGCCGTGAACTCAGGCGGATGGCCGCATCCTTACGGGCTCCGGCCGGCAAAGGATAATAGGAAGCTGCGGGAGAATCACTATGCGCATGGCGAAGTGAAGCTAACTGGGTTCCCGTCAGGAAAACAAACAACAGATAGATAAGAGCCCCTAACCAGGACTTGTCATTCCACCCGACCAGCAGCATACCAAGCAGTGTAAGCCGCATAAGGATGCCGAGCAGTTCGCTGCGGATCAGGGTTTTGATCAAAAGGTACCGATAAGCGGCAGACGGCTCCCACGGAACCCGATCCCCAACTTTGGACAACCAGCGGCGGCGGCTGACCTTTTGCCCGTCCGACGGCACGTCGACGAACCAGCCAAGCAGGAGCATAACGCGCGCCGCTCCCGCTTTTTCCGTATCGATGAGGTTATCCCAAGGAACACGGTGCTTCATTGGAAAACGCAGCGCCAGCACATAATTGACGCTGATCAGCAGCATGAAGACGGCGCTTTTCCAGGCAGGCTGCCACAGCCAGGCGGCAAGCATCAGCAGGATGAAGCACCAGCGAAGCAGTCGGTACCCCGCTTTGGCACGGGACGTCGTGATCCGCTGCTCTTGCCAGGCTCCGTAAGCGCTTAAGCCCTTTAAGAGCAGCAGGGCGACAAGCATTAGCCAAAACGGCTGCGTCTGGACGCCGCTGCGAAGATACAGCGGCCAAACAAGCAGGAGCAGGACATACAAACCCAGCAACTTATAGATGATTCCGCTGCGAAAAGCGGGCGACAGGTAATCCTTCATTCGCGTCTCTTGCGGAAGAAGAAAAATGACGTCGGCCGGAACCAAATAGGTGCGGAATCCCGAGTAAATCGTCAACGGCCCGAGCAGAAGCAGCATAATCCAGCGGATCGGCAAATTCGCGGGCAAATTCTGAAGAAACGCCGTATACCAGGCGGAAAAAGCGATAATCAGCAGAAGCAGAAGCACGGCGACGCCGCTCTGGAATACGTAAGGCAGGTACGGGAGCACCTTGCTCCAGAACGCCGTTTTACGCCGGCTGCGCAGCGTTCGCAGTTCCATAAGCTACTCTCCGTCCTTCACTAGAGCATAGAACATATTTTCGAGCGTAGCTCCCGGCGTTTGGGCTTGCTCCCCGATCTCCGCTAAGGATCCTTGGGCGATCACGGCACCCCGATGCAAAACGATAAACCGGTCGCAATAATTTTCGATCGTGGATAAAATATGTGAGCTGAGCAATATCGAAGAGCCGCCTTCTTTCATCTCCAGCATAAAATCCAGCAGCGAACGAATACCGAGCGGATCAAGGCCGAGGAACGGTTCATCGATGATATAAAGCGCCGGCCGGGCCACGAAGGCGCTCATAATCATTACCTTCTGCTTCATCCCCTTGGAGAGATGAATGGATAAACTATCTGCCTTCTCCTCCATGTTGAACAGCTTTAGCAGCCGGCCGGCACGCTCACGGTAAGCTTCCGGCTCCACCCCATAAGCACGGGCGGCAAACTCCAGATGCTCCCTGACCGTCAATTCCTCGTAAAGCAGCGGAGATTCCGGCACGAACGCCAGCGAAGATTGATAAATCTCCGGCTTTTCCTCCCGGGTGATGCCCTGTACGAGAATACCGCCTTTATGGGGCGACATTAACCCCAAAATATGCTTCATGGTCGTGCTTTTCCCCGCTCCGTTCAGTCCGATAAGGCCCACCATTTCTCCCGGTTTGACCTCAAAGCTGATATTGTGCAGCACCGGGCGGCCAAGACTGTACCCCCCGCTAAGCTCTTCGACTTGCAATACGGGCATTTGGCTCAATTCATACTCCCCCCAAACTTTTTGACACACACCCATCATTCCTGGGATTGCTTATTTTTCAGCCATTTAGGCGCGCCTTTGTTTTTGCGGTCCAGCGAACGGTCTTTTTTGCGCGCAGCGGACGGAAGCGAGCTGCGGGTTCCCGACGCTTTTCCATTTCCGGCACTGTGGGCCGCCGGTTTTGCCGTTTTCTCCGAGGCAAAAGATGCCTCCTTGCGGCCGCTCTCCGTTTTCCGTTCTTTTGCGCCATAACTTGGCCCGGTACGGGAAGCCATGCCGCTTTGTCCTTTTATGCTTCGTCCTTTTACACTTTGTCCACCGCGGCTTCCGTCTTGCTCCTCGCCGGGCGCAACGACTTTGCCGCCGTACAAAGCCCGCGGCTCAATGGCGATGCCAAGCTCCCGGGAAAATTTGCGCATGATAAACTCTTCGCGCGTCGTGATGATCGATACGGCAAGCCCATGCTTGCCCATCCGCCCGGTGCGTCCGGCCCGGTGAACGTAGTGCTCGGAGTCGATCGGAGGATCGAGGTTGACGACCAGCGTCAGCTCTTCGATGTCAAGGCCCCGCGCCGCAACTTCGCTTGCCACCAGCACCCGGTACTTTCCGTCCCGGAAACGGCCAAGCGTTACGCTGCGAGCGGTCTTGTCCGCATCGCCGTAAAGGGCGCCGGCGCTAAGGCTCACATGGTTCAGCTTCGCCTCGACTTCCGCGATATCATCCGTATTGTTGATGAACACGATGGCTCTTGGCGGGTCGAAGTGGCGGATGATCCGGCGCAGCAAATCGATCTTGTCCCGCTCATCGCAGACAAAATACAGATGCTCCAGGCTTTTCGAAGTCCGCTGTTCGGGCTCGATTCCCACTTCTACCGGGTTTTTCATTTCCCTGGCCGCTAAAGCACGAATCTCGGAGTTGACCGTTGCCGACAGGAACATCAACTGCCGGTCGCGCTGGGTCCCCCGCAAAATCAACTCCACATCGGCGGTGCCGCCAAGCTGGAACATCTGATCCACCTCGTCGACCACAACGGTCCGAACCGCGTGCAGCTTCAGCTTGCGAAGCGCGAGGATTTCCTTGATCCGGCCCGGCGTCCCTACCACGATATGGGGATGCAGCTTCAAACGCTCAAGCTGCCTTTTGATCGCCGCTCCGCCGATCAGAGGCTGTGCCAGGATACCGAGCGGGGCTCCGTATTTTTCCGCCTCGCGATGGATCTGCATTGCCAGTTCCTGGGTCGGAGCCAAAATCAGCCCTTGCAGGTTTTTTTCCTCGGGCCGGATATTTTGCAGCAGCGGGAGCAGGTAAGCCAGCGTCTTCCCGGTTCCCGTCTGGGACTGAGCCAGAATATCCCGGCCTTCAAGCGCCGCAGGAATACTTTCGGCCTGAACGGGAGACGGCTCCGTAATCCCGTAATCCGCCAATCGCGCGCTCAGCGGCTCCCCAATCCCCAGGCCCGCAAATGTCGTTTTCGTCATCTATAATTCATCCTTTATCATTCGTAGTACATGCTTCTGATGCCAATAATTTCATTATATCGAAAAACGGGCAATGACAACAAATCAATAAAAAAACCTGCCGACATGGCAGGCTGTCTATTTCTTATTCAGCATCCTGTAACTTAGGCGATCCGCCAGGCGGGGAAACAGCTGATAAAATTTGGCTCCAACCCCGGCGACCCAAGGAAGATTGATTTCCGTAGTCCCCTTTTCGACCGCCGATACCATCGCTTTGGCCACACGCTCGGGTTTCATCATAAACCACTTTACATTCTTAACGTAACTCCCGCTTGGATCGGCCAAATTAAAAAACGGGGTATCAATCGGCCCCGGATTAATGGTGGAAACCGTGATCCCGTATTCGCGAACTTCCTGGCGCAGCGCGCTGCCGAAACCCAGAACCGCATGTTTTGTGGCCGTATATGCGGTAGACTTGGAAGTCCCGATCTTGCCCGCAATGGAGGCCACGTTGACGATTCGTCCCGAACGCGCTTGCTTCATATAGGGAAGTATGGCTTTGGTACACCTCACCACACCCATGTAATTTACATTCATCATCTCTGCGAATTCATGCACCGGCATTTCGTCGCAGTATTCGAACCGGCCATATCCGGCATTGTTCAGCAGACAATCCACCCGTCCGAACTCCATCAAAATTTGCGCGAATCCCGCCTCTACCGAGGCATCGTCGCTTACGTCCAACTCCATCAACCGATACGGGCCTTTCAACTTTGAGCCAATCGTCTCCAGCTTATCCATCGAACGCGCGGCAAGCACAACCGTAGCTCCGCGCTCGGACAACATTTGCGCCGCCAAGGCACCGATTCCGCTTGAAGCGCCGGTAACAACAACGATCTGGTTATTCAGCGACATGTCTTTCATCCCTTCGAGCTTTTCCTTAATTCTAAGAGATCATCACTTGAATATCCAGTTCACCGATACCGTCCATCAACAGCGGAATGCAAAGTGCTTTGCGCGGCGCCGAGTCCGCTTGTTCCGTCTTGATCACTTGCGGAGGGGTAATGTCTACGGCAAATCCCTGATTGGATAAAATCGTGCTGGCGTTCCCGCTGATCATATTTCCCAGCTCGGAAATTGCGCTTTGTCCCATTTCATCCATTTCCGTCAAGACAAATCCACCCATCATGGCAGATACGATTCGCAGTGCAACCGTCTCTTGAAGTCCGAAAACAACCATTCCGCTAAAATGACCTGTCATGCCAATCTGAATCCAAATATGATCCTGTACGGGGATCACTTCTTTAACGCCCATGCTCCCGGTGGAAGGAGAGACTTGAACGACCTGTTCAATGACTGAACGTGCAGATTCAAGAAAGGGATTTATTACTTCTGCTTTCAAAATTATGCGCCCCACTTCACTAGGAGAATCACTGATCGATACAATAGACCCATATCTTGGTTAATCCAATTATACTTTATTCCTACTAATAAGTCATTAAAAATCGAACTTTGTTCCCTGATACAAGAAAAAAGATAGAAAATCATCGAATTACGCAGAATATTCCCATAATGCTTATCAAGCCGTGTCATTGATTTAAAGACAGAAAATCCCCTATAATTAATAAAATCATAAGGAAGACGTTTTTTGCTGACGTCCATCGTGAAAAAAACGGATGTAAAGGAGGGAATCAGGTGAATATCAGTCAACTGGAAACTTTAATCACGATCTCCAAAACAAAAAGTTTTCGCAAAGCCGGAGAGCTGCTGAATTTGACGCAGCCCGCCGTATCCGCCCAGATCAAAAGCTTGGAGGACGAGTTTCGGACCGTGCTCGTAGACCGGAACCAGCCGGTAACGCTGACGGACCGCGGGCAAGTGTTTTTGGAGCATGCGGAGCGAATGCTCGACATCGTCGAGGAGCTGAAACAGAAGTTGTCCGATATGGAGCATACGCCGCAGGGCCATATCGTGCTGGGGACAACCACATCGATCGCGATTCAGATATTGCCGCGAATTTTATCCTACTTTCAGGATCAATTCCCGCTGATCAAAACAACGATCCAATCGATGCCGTCCTGTTTGATTTATCAAAACGTAGAACAAGGGTTAGTCGATATCGGCATTGGCTACTTAATCGAAAATAACCCTCAAGTGCTTTCCTCGGTTCTGTATTACGATACCTTCGAACTGGTCGTGTCCCCGCTGCACCCCTTGGCGGGCAGCACCGAACCGACGCTGGATTTGCTGCGCGAGGTGCCGCTGATCATGCTGTCTCCCGATACGGTAGGCCGGCGGTTCATCGACGATATTTTCAAAGAACATGAAATCGAGCCCCACATCGTCATGGAATTGTCCAGCAGCGAAGAAGTCAAACGGATGGTTGAAATCAATCTCGGCGCGGCCATTATTTCCAGACAGGCGATTTTGCGGGAACTGAAGCAGGGCACCCTGAAAATCGTCCCTATTCCGGAACTCGAGGTCACTCACCCCGTAGGCGTTATCTACAAATCCAGCCGTTACATCAATTCGGCCATGCAGCAGTTCCTCGGCGACCTCAAGGGCATGCCGGAGACGAATTTTACCAGTTCCGAGTAGCCGGGGCCGTCCGCGTTCAAAATAAAACGAAGAAAGGAGCGCATCTTCATGAAATTTGACCTTCATACCCATCATTTCCGCTGCGGTCACGCCGATGGGAATATCCGCGACTATATTGAGGCCGGCATCGCCGCCGGCCTCTCGGTTATCGGCATCAGCGACCATACCCCGCATTTCGGAAGCGAGGAGGATCAGCCTTTTCCCCACATTTACATGGGCAAGAAAGAATTCGGAAATTATGTTGCCGAAGTGCTTGAACTGAAGCGGGAGTACGAAGGCAAAATCGATGTTCTCCTCGGAATCGAATCCGATTATTTTCCGGAGCATGCCGAAACGTACCGAAAGGTTCTGGATCAATATCCGTTTGACTACGTAATCGGATCCGTGCACAACGTTGGAGATGTAAGCATCTTTAACAAAAATCGTTGGAAGGGCTTGAGCCGCGAGGAAAAAATTAGGGTCAAGGAAGCTTATTATTCCTTGATCCGGGACTCCGCCCGCAGCGGCATGTTCCAAATTCTCGGACATATCGACGCGATGAAAGGCAACTATCCGGCTTTTTCGGATATTCCGGCCGCATATGCCATTGACGAGACGCTGGAAACGATCGCCGGAGAAGGGCTCGTCATCGAAATCAATACTTCCGGCAAAACGAAAAAAAGCGGAGGATGGTACCCTTCCGACGAGATTCTGGAGCGTGCGCTGCATTTTGGCGTAGAGGTGACCTTCGGATCGGATGCGCATACGCCAACGCGCGTTGCCGACGAATGGGAAGAAGTGTCCAAACGCCTTAAGGAGATTGGTTTTCGCGAGTGGGTTTATTTCAAAAACAAACAAAAACACCGGGTTCCGCTTTAAAAAAAAGGGAACCCGGGTAGCGTCCGCCGGATTCCAAGGAAAAATATATTCAAAAGGGGGTCATGTATTAAGTGTACCCTCTCCCTATTAGAGTTTGATCACAGCTATATTTCATTTGTGTAACAAATCTCGCTTTCAGCGGGAGCTTTTCGTCAGCTTATAGATTTCCAGTGCTTCGAATTCCCCGTCCTCTTTGTCATCGGCGACCATCCGTCCGCAATAACTCATCCCGCTTTTTTGCAGCACACGCTCCGAAGCCGGATTGTCGCCGCTGCAGCGGGCTTCGATTTCGGTAAGCCCCAGCGTGCCAAACCCAAATTCAAGCAAGAGTCCCGCCGCTTCGGTCGCGTACCCGCGATTCCAAAATGCAGGATCCAGCATATAGCCAAGCCGCGCTTTTCCGGCGCCGGGCATCCAGTACTGCAAAGAACAAAGCCCGATAAATCGCTGCCCCCGCTTTTCTTCAACCGCAAAGTGAAGATCGCGCATACTTTGATAGGATTCATCAAAGTAACGGAACAGGCGATCCCGAAAAAGCAAGGTTCCTTGGCGAAACGACATGCGCCGAAGAACGGACGGATGGGTGGCGCAGAGGAACAAGTCATCCGCATCCGCGGCTTCCAGACGGCGCAGAATCAATCGCTCGCTCTCCAGCACGGGAAAACAGCCCTGCAGATCCTGTTTTGTCGCAGGCATGTCCCCTCCTCCTTTCACTCCCTTATCTCGACTTTGGAAGATCCTGCCTGATTCCGCTACCCAGGACAGGTCTGGAGAAAAACGCAAAAATACGAAACGCCCCAAAACCGATAACGGCTCCAAGGGTGTTGAGCAATATATCGTCAATATCAAAGCTGCCAACATGAGTCAGCATCTGTACGATCTCTACGGCAAGCAGCAGAATCAGCGTTCCGGATATGAGGCGGACAAATTTGGTAAACGCCTTATGCAGCAGCGGAAAAAACACGCCGATTGGAATAAATAGCACAATATTTCCGAACAAATTTTTAAACCAAATATCAAAAGGAAGGTAGTCCCGATGATACAGATACGTGTGTAAAGTACGAAAGGGAACCACATTATAGCTGTAGGCGTCGCCGTATACGGCTCCGCGAAAAATAAGCAGCTTTGCCATCACGAGCGCATAAACGAGACAGAAGCCCATGATCAGGAGGTTCCATTTTCGATTCGTAAAATAAGGCTTGAATAGCATGCCTACGCCTTCTCCTTTTTTAGTGCCGCCATGGATTCCCTCATCATGCCGAACAGATACGGTACGACATAACAGAAGCAGGTAATCAAAAATATCCACTTGCAAAATGCCATCGCTTGCTCCAAATGACCCGCTTCCTGAAAATAAGCCGTCGTTTCATGGAGCACATGCCGCGGATTTTTGAGCAAATCCCAGCTGTTCCACCGCATAAATCGCCCGAGATAGATGCCGAAGCTGCTTAAGAGCAGCATAGCCACTGCAAATAACCACCCGATTAGCTCCCCGGAATGGCGCTGCACCAGCCGGTGCACGGAGGCTAGCGAGACGAAGCTCACCGCCAGGCCAAGGAGCGCCGCGAACAACAGGGTGAACAGATGGTTCCAAAACGGAATCTGCAGCCAGAATTGTCCTTGAACCGGATAGGCGGCGAATGGATGGAGCAAGTCGGTAACTAAGTAGGCAGCATTCGGAAAAAAGAACAGCCATAACGCCCCAACCGATATGATTAGTATAAACCTTGGCACCCGGGATTTCAGCAAGCTGATCAAATCCATAACGATGGCAAGTCCGGCTGGAATCCAAGCCAAAAACAAATTCCAGACGAGGAACAAATACGGCGGATTTCCCCCGCCCGGAGGCCGGATGTCCACCGCATATTTCACCCCGATGACCGTACCCGACAATAAAGCGATGTATATATAGATTTTGGCCGGGTAACCCAGCTCATTGAGTGTCCTGCTCTGCAATGGCAGCATCCTCCCATTCACCGTTTCTCGGCTTGTATACGATTAAGGCGAGCAAATTGTTACAATGTCGCCCTTGTCCTTATTCCATCGCTTCGTTTCGCAGAACCATATGGATGTGGTCCTCCCAAACACCGTTGATTTTCAGATATTTCAATGCCAGTCCCTCATGATAGAAGCCGCACTTCTGGGCGACCTTCAAAGAAGCGGCATTCCGCGGCATGATGTTGGCTTCGATCCGGTGGAGCCGGAGTTCGCCGAAGGCATACTTCACAACGCGCTGCACCGCCTCGCTCATGAACCCCTTGTTCCGTTCCTGCCCATCAATGCGGTACCCCATATGACAGGATTGGAAGACGCCGTGAACGATATTGCTGAGCGAAACGGAGCCGATAGCCCGTTCGGGATTCGCAGCCTCAAAGATCCACCATTTATGCATCCGTCCATCCTGGATTTCCAAGGTCTCCTCCTGCAGCAGGCGCTGCTGAAATCCCGCCGTGTAATACTCTTCATCCCGTTTGGGCTCCCATTTCTCCAAAAACTCCCGATTTCGCTCCAGGAAAAGCAGCACATCCTTCCCTTCCTTTACGCCAAGCTCTTTCAAAATCAGCCGATCGGAGTATAAAATAGATTTCATATGCAGCCTCCATTCCTTAAAACATAAAATAAGTCCAAGTGAAAAAGGCGGATGAACCGCCTCAATGTAACCGGATTCAAATTCAATCCTAAGGAGCGCAAAAGCCATGCAGCCGTTTACCGCCCAAGTGATTCAAATCATTTCATCCATTCCCGAAGGAAAAGTCATGACGTACGGACAGATTGCCGCGGAAGCCGGAAGTCCGCGCGCAGCCAGACAAGTCGTTCGGATATTGCACAGCATGAGCGACAAACATCGGCTCCCGTGGCATCGTGTCGTAAATTCCAAAGGTGAAATCGCCCTTCAGGAAGATGAAGCGGTGCAAATTCAAAAAATGTATCTTGAAGCGGAAGGCGTCGAGATCTCCATGTACCGGTCGATCGATCTGACCAAATTCCAACACCGGCCGGAGCATCCTGAAGCGGACTGAACCAATTATTTCAGGCCATGCTTGGTGAGTGCTTCGCCGATTTCCCGGTTAATGGCTTCTACATCCGGCCCTGGCGCCGGATCGTCGGTCAGCCCGTATTTCGCCTTAAGCTTCAGCACGGTATACACCCGGTCGTCAAGCACCTCGGATGAAATTCTTCCGTCTTCTACCGCGCCCGCAATCGCTTGTATGACCGCCTTCTCTTTATCGTATTCATGACCGATCAGCACGATATTGCCCCCGGCCAGCAAAAACTCGACGGCGGCATCGCCCATCTTGTAATGTTCCGTAATTGCACCCATCGTCATATCGTCGGAGATGACCACCCCTTGAAAGCCCATCTCATCCCGCAGCAGGTCCTGAATCACCGCCTTGGAGAATGAAGCCGGATGATCGGGATCAAGTTTCGGCAGGAGCAGATGCGCGATCATCACGACATCGGCGTCGTCTTTAATCGCCTTCGAAAAGGGTACCAGCTCCAGCTTGCGGAGACGGTCCAAATCATGCTGAACGACCGGCAGGCCCAGATGAGAATCCACCGACGTGTCGCCATGACCCGGAAAATGCTTAACCACCGGGATAACCCCACGGTCCCGGATTCCTTCCATCACGGTTAGTCCCATGCTGGTAACAATGTCCGGCTTCGTCCCGAAAGCCCGGTCTCCGATAACCGGATTGTTCGGATTGCTGTTGACGTCCAGTACAGGCGCGAAATCCATATTCAGCCCAAAACCCGATAGTTCCTTGCCGATAATTCCGCCGATTTGACCGGCAAGCTCTTCGCTTTTGCTATCTCCGATCTGGCGGGCTCTAGGAATTTTGGCGAATTCCTTCGGCATTCTGGTAACCCGCCCGCCTTCCTCATCCACGCTCAAAAACAGCGGGACGGGCTGACTTTGATTGATGGACTTCAACCCGTTATACAGGGCTAACGCCTGCTTGGCATCGGTGATGTTGTCCTGATAAAAAATAAATCCGCCCACATGGTCCTTTTCGATCAGCTCCCGTGCCGTTTCGTCGGGAACGGTTCCCTCAAGGCCCACCAGCACGAGCTGGCCGATCTTCTCCGCGGTGCTTAGCTTGTCCAGCTGATCTGCGATGGGGTCGGCCGGCGGTTGTTCGGGGGGCGGAGCCGGCTGTCCCGCTTCAGGCGAGGAAGGCGGCTGTGCCGCTTCCTGATCCGGCGGCGGGGAAGTTTCTCCATTTGGCGAAGTCCCTTTGGAGGAACAGCCGCCCGCGGCAAATAAGGCAATTCCAAGCATCACCGTGCACAAAATAATTCTGCGTTTCATGAAGTCGCCTCCTGAGCAAGGTTGTCTGAATCGATTTACGCAAGGTTTGCGTCAAGCCTTCTGTTTCCACTTTTTCCCCTCATTTTGAGGGACGTAGCTTTCCATCTGCCGGATCAATTCCAGAGGATCCGCGGACATGTTGAGCAGTGCCAGATGATCCGCATCAACGAATCCCGCTTCGATGCAGGATTGCACGAGTCCGATCAGGGGCTCGTAATATCCGTTTACGTTCAAAACGCCGACCGGTTTTTGGTGGATCCCGATTTGCGACCAGCACAGCGCCTCAAACAGCTCCTCCAAGGTACCAAAGCCGCCGGGAAGGGCGATAAAACCGTCGGCCAGCTCCCCCATTTTCGATTTGCGGGCATGCATATCCTCCGCCTCGATAAACTGCGTCAACCCAGGGTGAGCTTTCTCGCCGTCGATCAAACCATAAGGCATCACGCCAATGACTTCCCCGCCCGCTTCAAGCGCCGCATCAGCCATTACGCCCATTAATCCGAATCTGGAACCTCCGTAAATCAGACGATAGCCGTTTTGGGCCAGAACGCTCCCCAGCTCCTTGGCTTTGATCCGATATTGTTCATCATTTCCAAATCGGGAGCCCGCAAATACGCAAATCGATTCCATCCTCTTTCTCCTCTCTGCAGCGCCAAATGAAATCAAGGACCGGTGAACCTGTATAGGTCAGTATATTGTGTAAAATTCGCCGCTATGTATCGGGCAACCCTGCGATATCCCAGCGATGGCGATATTTCTCAAGACGCGGGTGAAGCACGGCAGGCGCTTCGGAAAGCAGCAGGCGAGCTTTGGAAATCCACTCTTCGAATGACGAAAAGGACGCAAACCGGTTGGCCATTTCCGGAGTGAGATAAATAAACAACGGAGCGGGGTAAGTTTCCGCCACATGCCTAAGCGCGGAGTCGACTGGCGTGTATTTTTTCCGCTTGCCTTCCCATCCTTCGACGGCGACCTTCGAAACCCCACGTTCCCGCTTCCATTCATGCAGCCGATCTTCCCGCTTGTAAAAAGCGCTCACCGCCTCATTCCCCATCCGCTTGACGGTTTCCTCGTGCAGCGGGTACAGCACGAATTTGGAGAAAGAGCGGCGCTTTGCCTCCTCCAGTGCTCTGTCCAACTCTTCATCCGTCGTTTGCTCGAAGGAATCATAATACAATAATGTCCCTTTGGTGTGCAGCACCGGCGGCTCATAGCCGTAGGGCACCTGGATATTTTGTCTCATGCTGTCTCTCCTCTGGCTTGGTTGGTAAATATGGCACGCCTAGGTTGCCCTTTTTTACGGCAAATCATGAAGCTAATCCAACCTAATTTTACCATAAGTTCCCCGGCAGAAATATGCGTCAAAAGTAAAAGAGGCGGTCCCAAAAGTAAACTGGCACATTTGACCAATCGCTCACTTAACTGAAAAGGAATCAATAGTGAAAGCCATCCAACCTCTGGGCTTAATTTCGGCAAGTTTCGAAGTAAAAAATGCCGTAAGCATCAGTTGCCCTTGATGCACCGCACGCAGGTTCGCGTAACGGTCAGCCTTGCCGGCGGTCCGGTCAGCCGGAGCGAGCTCGGCATCGAGAATGAGTTGGCGATTTCTCGAATAGCGATACAAAATGGCCTTATTTCACTCCGAGACTGCGTTTTCCTGAAAATAGCGGTTCAAAATGGTCCTATTTTCGGCAAAACGTCCAAAACCGAGTGAAAAAGAGACTCTTCTGAAGAAATAAGGCCAGAAAACGGCGCTATTCATTCAAAATGAGGCCTCTCCAGTGAAAATAGGGCCATTAAAGACCGCTATTTTAAATGACGGAGGAAGAATGGGAAACGGTTAAAGGCAGAACGAATTCCAAAAGTCATCACAGATGACTGGAGGCCGGCCCTCTTGCTGCCATTGGCGTGAGTCGAACGTTGAGGCAAAAACTCGGCCGTCAAATCATAAAACAAACCGGTCTGGCGGTTTTCCAGGGTCCTGATTTCCCCACCAATTTAAAAAAAGGGAGAAGCCTGCGGCTTCTCCCTGATAAAATCCGAATTATTGCTGGCCGATCGGTGAATCGGTTTTGCCTTGCATTCTGACCAACTTCATGATGACGGAGGCGGCTTCCGCCCGGGTAACCGTCTGTTTCGGATTGAATTTGCCGTTTTGCCCTTGCAGAAGGCCAAGCTTAACGCTTAAGGCAACCGCGCCCGGATTGCCGATTGATTTGGCGTCGCTGAACTGGCTCACCGTGCCGTCTTCGCCCAAGTATGCGGTCAGTTTGGAATATTTCAGGATCGATGCCAGCGATACGGCCAACTGCTCTTTCGTCAGCTTTTGATCGACCGGTAAAACGGCATCTTTGGAGAACCACTGCAAATTCGATGCGTAGCTCACCGCATCATAATACTCATTCTCCGGGTGAATCCCGGCTACCGGCTTAGGATCGGTTCCGTAATTATATCCGGAGTAATAAGGCGTAACGGATTTGACCATCATCGTGATCCATTCGCCCGTAGAAACGGCTTCATTGGGCTTCACATTGCCGTCCGCATCGGGAACGATAATCTGATGCTTCACGAGAGTGGCAAGGTCTTTCTCCGCCCAGTGCCCTTGAATATCCTTGGGCTCTACGTCCGTCTGAGGCAAGCTGCTGTCTTGATAGGTTGGCACCCATTTTCCGGTGACGGCGTCAAGCACCTCGTTATTATACACAGGATTGATAAATTCAGGACTGTAAACCAGCCGCAGGACGGGATTGATATATTCGTTGTCATAAATGGTATTACCGCCGTAAAGACCGTACTTCAACGTTAGCTTGTAGTGGCTTTTCAACTCCTGAAGCGCCTTATCGGCGGTTATCGTGGCGCTTTGATCCAGCATATCGCCGCTAATCTTAGTTTCCCGGTCCGCGTTGTAAGCCATCAATCTTCCATACTCATCGATCGTGATCGAAGCTCCGCCGTCTTGAACGGGAATGTCGCCGAGATAGTGGATAAATTGATAACGATATTGCTTACCGTCCGAAAGAAGGTTCCAATTCGCTCCACGGTCAACCAGCTTCAGCTTCCCGCTTGCTTCGGGATACAGAAGATTTATCAAATCGATGGCTCGCTGACGGGCGGTTTCACTCGTTAACCGGACGGCTCCGGCCGGGGCAGATAAAGGTTTAGCCGGCTCGCTGCCCGTGAACTGCTCGCCGTTGAATTGCAGGATTTGCCCTGAAACCGCATCGACCTCCGCCTGCGTTTGGGATGGGAAAAGAGTGCCGTTCACAGGCGTAGGACTTCCCCAGGTTAATCTCCAGATATGTCGAGACTGATCCCTGTAATCCGTGTTCAGGGACTGCGAAATCAAAGCGCGCCCCTCCGGAATCGCGGCCACCTGTTCGACCCGTTTGGCGGCTTCCTCAGACGTGAGTTCTTTGATCGTGTTTCTTGGAACGAAGGTTTGCTTGGATTGAGGGACCGCGCTGTATTTTACCGGAGCCGGGGCAATCTCTTTGCCGTCGTAATCGATTTTCTTCCCGGTCTGCGCATCAATGGAATTGATTGCGTTATCCGCCGGATTCCAGGCCAGAACCCAGCTTTTGATTTCGCCGTTTTGGCGAATCGGGACGTAACCCAGTTCAACCGACATTCCCTCAGTGAATATTTTTTCGGCTTCAACCTTCGTAATAGCAGGCGTACCGGACGGATATTCGTAAGTATCGCCCGGTTTTGAAAAGCTGATCACATTTCCGTCTCCGTCCACAGTGATGCTGATGCTCTCGTATCCGGACAGCCCGTTTTTCAAAATATTGAAACCGAAATCATACTGAACCGGGCCGAACAATGCTCCGTTATCAATGTACCGGTAGTTCTCATCTCTCTTGATATCACTCGGAACAGTAGAGGGAGCCGCCTTGGCGATAAAAGCTTTGGCCGTTTCCAGCGCCTGAGTCTCCGTCAGTTTGGGCGGATAGTAGGACGGTTCGTTTAACGCCGGAAAGCTGATGTAAGTATTAATCAGATCTCCCGTAATGGCGTCTACCTGGCTGCTGAAGCCAAAGCTCCCGTTCCCGTCTCGAAACTGCCAGTTTACGTTCCATATCATTTGATTTTTAGGGGGCGGAAAAGAGTTGGATACTCCAAGCTCTACCTGAGTAACCTCGGCTTTCTTCAAAACCGGAAACAACTCCTGCAGTTTGGCAACCGCTTGTTCTTTGGTAATTTTCGCTTTGGACGGATCCGGCGCGGTTACGCCCGGCGTTGGAATTTCCCCTGCCGCCATCCTAAGCAGCATTTCCGGAGACAAAGACTGGACGGCAGCGTCGGCGGACGCAGAAACCGCAACGGTGCCGCTTTGACCGGAATCCGCCAAGGCCAAACCTTGGGGCAGCGATAATGAAAGCGCAATCAATCCGGTCAATGCCGCTTTCTTGGCACGATGGTTTACTTGTCTGTCTGATCGATTCAAACCTGTTTCATCCTTCCCATTTTCCATATTTTCTCTTTATCCTAATTATTCTACTTCCATCTGCTTGGTTTTTCCAATCTTAAATAAATCCGAACAGCAAAAAAACCGTCCGCCAGATTCCGGCGTACGGTCCATATGTCGTCTAACCAAGCTGCCCCGTTATTTCAGGCAAAATCCCTTCAACGGCAGCGGCAGCCTCGGCTACGGAGCCGGCTCGAATTGTAGTGAACTCAGCCTCCGTATACTGCTCTTCCGTATAGGAATAACGAGGGTCGTAATAATAAAGCAGCAGGAGCTCAACCGCCCGCTCGTAACGCCCTTGAATCAGGCATTCGTCGATTTCGGCCGCGATCGGGACATGGATCCGGGATTTGATCTTCCGAAAAGCCTCGAGGCATGCTTCAGGGTTGTTCCATGGTTCATAATCGTCCAAAATAACCTGAACTCGCGCTTCGATCGGAAGCTCAAGTTTGATATGCTGCCCGTAACCCTTTTGCGCGACAATCAAATCCGGAATAACAACCTTCCCAATGCGCTTGCTTTCCGCCTCCATCAAAACGTATGGGCGCTCCCGGTAACGCAGCAATTCCTCGAGAAGCAGTGAATCGAATGTCTTCTGGTTATGCGGCGAAAGCCCGATCTGCCCAAACGCCGATCCGCGGTGTCCGGCCATGCCTTCCAGATCCAGGACGGGATTGCCGCGTTCCTTGAGTCTTCTCAAAACCGCCGTTTTTCCGCTTCCCGTATTCCCGTGAATGACAACCATCTGCGGAGTGAAGGACATCGACTCCAGGGTAGAAACCACCCACTGACGATAAGCGCGATATCCTCCGGCCAGGCGGTACGTGTGAATGTCCATCAGCGACAGCAGCGTCGCGGTGGTTCGGCTGCGCATCCCTCCGCGCCAGCAGAACACCGCTTTCCGCTCCGGAATATCGGCGAACTGCTGGATAAATGCGGGGAGCTTGGCCGACACGATCTCAAGCCCGCGCTTCTTGGCCGTCTCTACATTGACTCTCGTATATAGTGTTCCGATTTCCGCCCGCTCCTCGTCATCAAACAGCGGGATATTCCTGCTGCCCGGAATGGTAGCTTGCGCAAACTCCGAAGGGGATCGCACGTCGATCATTACGAGTCCCTTGCCGCGCTGCTCCAGCCACGCCTCCAGGGTTATATCCTGAAACATACCGTTATCTCCTTCAATAGGCAAATTCTACGCTGTCTTTCTATAGTTCTACGGTTATGCGGCCCGCGTTTTCGCTTGTGACCTCGCCGATCAAACTCGCTTCCACGCCTTTATCGACGAGCGCCTTCAGCAAAGCGTCCGCTTCACCGGCGGAGACGGAAATCAGCAGCCCGCCTGAAGTTACCGCATCACACAAAATCCAGCGATCAATCTGATCCAACTCTTCCGGAAAGGAAATATCGGATTCCACATGCGCGAAATTGTTTTTGGTTCCTCCGGGAACAAAGCCGCTTTCGGCCAATTCTCTGACGCGAGGCAGCACCGGGACCGAACTGCGGCGAATCGTAATGCCCGCGCCGCTCCCTTTGGCCATTTCAAGCGTATGCCCCATCAGCCCAAAGCCCGTTACATCCGTGCACGCGTGCACTTCAAAAGCTTCCATCGTTTCGGCGGCCGTTTTATTCAAAGCAGCCATCACCGAGGTGACCCGCTTGATCTCCTCCTCGGTAAGCTGATCTTTCTTAATTGAGGTCGTCATGATGCCCACGCCAATCGGTTTGGTCAAAATCAGCTTGTCGCCCGGCTTCGCTCCGGCATTCGTTCTGACTTTATCCGGGTGTACGAGACCGGTAACCGCAAGGCCGAACTTCGGCTCCTTGTCGTCGATGGAATGTCCCCCGACCAGCGTCGCTCCCGCTTCTCTGACTTTATCGGCGGCACCCCGCAAAATGTCGGCGAGTACGCTTTTGTCCAAAGTCGAAATCGGAAACGCCACAATATTAAGAACGGTTAGCGGCTTTCCGCCCATGGCGTAAATATCGCTGATCGCGTTCGCTGCGGCAATTTGTCCAAAAGAATAAGGATCATCCACGATAGGAGTAAAAAAATCGACGGTTTGCACCAGCGCCAAATCGTCGCTGAGACGGTATACGCCGGCGTCGTCGCTCGTATCCAGGCCCACCAGCAAATCGGGATTGGGCTCGGAGCGCGGAAGGCTGCGAATCACCTGCATCAGATCGGCAGGCCCGATTTTGCAGCCGCAGCCGCCTTTGCTGGAAAGCGAAGTCAATTTAACGGGTTCAAATGTAGACATGAAATCGTCACGTTCCTTCCTTGCGGGCTTAAGCAGAGCCCGGTTTTCACCTATAAATCGTACTCCAATTTCCCCAAAAAAGGCAAACCCCGCTGCGAAAACGAGCCGAAAACGGGAATGAAAGGCTCTTGCCTCCCTGTGATATACTTGGGATTGTGTGTAATTATTAACTGTTCGGAGGTAAAAATGTCTTCTTCAAGCGGAAATATTCATTCGAATCGGTCACGATCGGCCGGCAGCCGGAAAGCCATATGGTATGCGGCGATATTTCTCGTTATCGCCATTGCGGGATTGTGCTATGTCAAATGGTGGCCATATTACGGAAAAGCGCTCAAGAGCGCAACCAGCCATTCGATCGGCTCTTCGATTCTCGGTTCCGATACGGCCATCGCCCCATCCTGGAGCGCGGCGCTCGATTATACGGCGGCTTATTTCAAATCGGTATGGAAAGCCGCCGTGCTGGGCATTTTGCTCGGGTCGCTCGTGCAGGTGCTGCTTCCCGCCCGTTGGCTCAGCAAAGTGCTCGGCAGCAGCCGTTTCAAAAGCACCTTTCTCGGCGGGGTTGCCGCTTTGCCGGGAATGATGTGTACCTGCTGCGCCGCCCCGATCGCCTCGGGGCTTCGTAAAAGAAACGTGTCGGTCGGCGCCAGCCTGGCGTTCTGGATCGGCAACCCGGTGCTTAATCCGGCAACGCTCATTTTCATGACGTTTGTCTTGTCTTGGAAATTCACGCTGCTTCGTCTAGTTTTCGGCGTGCTGATGACTTTTGGCGTCAGCTACGCGGCTAACCGGATTGCCAAAGGCCAAGAAGTTCCGGCGCCTGCGGAAATGGAACTTGAAGAGGCGAAAGAGGAAAGCCCCTTCGCATTGCGCTGGCTAAAAAGCCTGGGATTCATGATTTTGAGCGTCGTTCCCGCTTATCTGCTGTCCGTGCTCGTTCTCGGCGCTTTCCGGAACACGATGTTCCCCGTCGCGCTCGGAGGGAGCGTGCTCGCTATCCTGGTTTTTGCGATCGTCGGCACACTGTTCGTGATTCCGACCGCCGCGGAAATTCCGATTATTCAATCGTTTATGGCGCTTGGCCTCGGAAGCGGTCCGGCCGCAACTCTGCTCCTCACGCTGCCGGCGATCAGCCTGCCGTCGATGCTGATCGTTTCGCGATCTTTTCCGCGTAAAGTGTTAATGTTCGTCTGTGCGTCCGTCGTTGTGATCGGCATTGTCGGCGGGCTCGTCGGAGCCTTGGTGCTGTAGCCCGGAGATAGGGCGCGGAATTCATGTCTTGTTACATTTTCCGATATATAAAGGCGCTGTTTCCAAGGAAAGCGGAGTCGGTACTCGACTAAAAGCCCCTTTTGCCTGGAAACGGCGCCTTTTTAATTTCGCGGACATGCCGGCATGCCTACATGACAAGAGTTCTGTTGGCCGACTTGGACCGGTTCCAGCTTCGGAAAGCGAAGAAGCATGCGATCAAAATAACGACAGTCGTCACGAAACTTCCCTCCGCCCCGAAGGTTCCCCCTGAAAGGAACGCGCTGCCTTCCGTGGCCGCAGATACGAATGAGCCTTCTTCAGCCCCCGATACCGCGAAGCCAAACACGTCGCCCTGGAAGAAGTTCCACGTCCAATGAAACCCGATCGTATACCACAGTCCGCGCGTCCGCTCCCGCATCAATGCAAAGAAAATCCCGATCAGAAAGATGTTGATAAGCGGCAAAGGCGTTGATAAAATGCCCGGGTTTCCGAGGTGCATAAGCGAGAAAATAACGGACGGCACGACGACCGCCGTCATCACGCCGAAATATCGCTTCATCACCCCCTGCAGATAACCGCGGAAGAACAGTTCTTCCCCTACGGCGACCAGCAGAAATACGCCGAACGAAGCGCCCGCCTTAGCCCAAGCGTCGGTATCCAGTCGATACGAAAGAATATGTATTCCGCCTAAGGACCAAACGATTCCAAAACAGATGGCTATAAGTGCAATCCCAATAACAAACCCCTGCCCGCCGCTTGCCAAAGGGCGAGGCTGGAGCACGCCGATCGTCCACCTGCTCTTTCGCTCAAAAATAGCGTACATGATAAGCGGAGCCGCGATCATCGGAGCATCGGTAACCAGTTGAGCAGCCCAGGATGTGTGATAATGGATCGCGGATAACCCGGCCGAGCCAAGCGCCAAAAGCACAACGAACAACACGAAGCTAAGCAGAACCTTGCCAGTGACTATAGAGACTTTTTTCAACTTTGCTCCCTCTCCCTAAACGTTGAATTTCTGTCTGCACTGGATGATATGCGCCAAATGATGATTCCCGTGCCACGCGTATACCCCGAGATTGTAAGCAAGGCTTGTGGTTGCTCCGGATTCCGGATGGTGAAACGTTCTTCCGTAGTCAGTATTGCTTAAGGAGCGCAGCAGAATCGCCCATCTTCGGTGCAGAGCTTCCAGCAGCACGGTTGAGACCGCGATATCCGCTTCATAATCGGGGAGCTTCGCCCAGCGATCTTCATAATAAGGCCGGATTGTGGGCGTATCTTCGGTCAGCGCCAGCTTGAACCTTGTGTAGCTGTTGATGTGGCTGTCAACCAAATGATGCACGACCTGCCGAATCGTCCATCCCCCGTCGCGGTATGTCAACTCCAGTTGATCCTCGCTTAATCCCGCTACCGCCTGCTTGATTTTTTCCGGCAGCGCCTCGATTTCCCGAATCCATTCCTCGCGCCGGACGGGGGTGATTTCACCTTCGAATGCAAATTCTCCAATAGGGTATCTGGGGTCCATCGGAAGCCTCCTCTATGAGATATATTCCCTTTATATCCCAAACGAGGAATTATGTCGATCCCCCAAACGAGAGAATGAACAGTGTGTGAAATCACCCTTTTATATCATTTTGTTATGCTATACTCACTGAACAGAACATTTACAAAGGATGATTGTTACGCTAGTCATAAAACGAGACGGGTCCGAAGTGGCCTTTAACCAACAGAAGATTATCGACGCGATATGCGCCGCCATGAACAGCACCGAGAAAAAAGTCGATATGGCTGTCGCACAGAGAGTGGCCGACAAAGTTACCGCCAAAATTTCCAAATTGGACAAGGTGGATATCGAGCATATTCAGGACGAGGTCCAGTCCGCGCTGATGAACAGCCGGAGAAAAGACGCGGCCGAAGCTTATATCGGATACCGCGAAGTCCGGACGCTGAAAAGAAGGGAACGCAGCAGCCTCGACAAAAAAGTGCTGGGCCTGCTTGAGCTGACGAACGAGGAAGTACTCAAGGAAAACTCCAATAAGGACGGAGCCACTATTCCAACGCAGCGGGATCTGCTGGCAGGCATCATGGCCAAGGATTTTGCCCAAACTTACATGATTCCGAAGCGCGTGGTGGAGGCCCACAATAACGGGAGCCTGCATTTCCACGACCAGGACTACAGTCCATATTTCCCGATTTACAACTGCATGCTGATCGACCTCAAAGAAATGTTGGAGAACGGCTTCAAGCTCGGCAACGCGCAGATCGAGACACCCCGGTCCATTACGACCGCCACCGCGATCACGGCGCAGATCATCGCCCAGGTGGCCAGCCACATTTACGGCGGGAACACCATCAACGAGATCGACATCGTTTTGGCGCCTTATGTGGAGAAATCGTTCATCAAACATTACAAGAACGGCTTGGAGTGGCTCTGCGCGCTGGATAGCGACGAGATTGCCAAGCTGGATATTTCCTACGAAAATGACGCGCTGCATGCGCTATATCCGAAATGCTTCGATTACGCGAAAAAGCTGACAGAAAAGGAAACCTTCGACGCGTTCCAATCGCTGGAGTACGAGATCAACACGCTCGTCAGCGCCAACGGACAAACTCCGTTCAGCACTTTCGGCTTCGGCCGCGGACGCTCCTGGGCGGAGCGTCAGATTCAAATCGCCATCCTCCGCAACCGGATTCGCGGGCTTGGCAAAGACGGTAAAACACCCGTATTTCCGAAGCTGATCTTCGGGATGGAAGACGGAGTGAACCTGAAGCCGGGCGATCCAAACTACGACATCAAACAGCTGGCGCTGAAATGCAGCACGCTGCGGATGTATCCCGACATCATCTCGGTGCCAAAGGTCAAAGAGATCACCGGATCGTTCAAATTCCCGATGGGATGCCGGTCGTTCCTCGGCGTTTACGAAGAAAACGGAAAAGAACTGCATGACGGACGGTTCAACATGGGCGTGGTGACCGCCAACCTGCCGCGCCTGGCCATTCGCGCCAAAGGTTCGGAGCAGACTTTCTACCGCCTGCTTGACGAGCTGCTGGAAACGTGTAAGGAAGGGCTGATGTACCGCATCTCCCGCCTGCAGGGCGTCAAAGCCAAAGTCGCCCCGATCCTGTATATGGAAGGCGCGGCCGGAAGCCGGCTGCAGCCCGAAGACAGCATCGACCACCTGCTGGAAAACGGCCGGGCCAGCATCTCGCTCGGATACATAGGCATCCACGAGACCATTCTATCGCTCTATGGGAAACATATTTACGACGACCGAGTCCTGTGGCAAAAAGGACTTGACATCGTCAAATACCTCAGCGCGAAAACCGAAACGTGGAAAAAGGAAACCGGATACGGCTTCAGCCTGTATTCCACCCCGGCTGAGTCTTTGTGCTACCGCTTCTGCAAGCTGGACGAGCAGCGATTCGGCGCGATCGAAGGGATCACGGACAAAGGATATTATACGAACTCCTTCCACTTGGATGTCGCCAAAAAGGTTAGTCCTTTTGAAAAAATCGAATTTGAGAAAGAATATCCCGTTTATGCAAACGGCGGATTTATCACCTATTGCGAATTCGATTCGCTGGTGAAAAATCCGGAGGCGCTGGAAGCGGTTTGGGATTACGCTTACGAACGGGTGCCGTATTTCGGAACGAACACCCCGACGGACAAATGCCTGGAATGCGGCTTTGAAGGGGAATTCGAAGCCACGAACACGGGGTTTGAGTGTCCGAACTGCGGAAACCGCAACCCGAAAACCTCGTCGGTGATCCGGCGCTGCTGCGGGTACTTGTCGGAGCCAAGCCAGCGGCCGTTTAACGCCGGAAAGCAGCGGGAAGTCGTTGCCCGCGTCAAGCATGTGTGAACCCCATGAATATCGCAGACTACAAAAAATTCGACGTGCTGAACGGAAGAGGGCTGCGCAACTCGCTGTTCGTCTCGGGCTGCACCCATCGCTGCGAAGGCTGCTTCAACGCGGCAACCTGGAACTTCAACTATGGCGTCCCGTATACTCCGGAATTCGAAGATCGGATCGTCGCCGACCTTCAGGTGGAGGATATTCGCCTCGCGGGCTTGTCCATCTTGGGCGGCGAGCCCTTCCAAAACACAGACGGACTGCTCGGTCTGGTTAAAAGGATTCGTTCCGAATGTCCCGGCAAGGACATCTGGATCTGGTCCGGCTACACCTTTGAGGAAATTATCGCCGATGCCGCACGCAAGGAGCTGCTTGGCTATTGCGACGTCCTGATCGACGGCAGATTCGTGCTGGAGCGGCGCAACTTGAAGCTCAAGTGGCGCGGTTCGGATAACCAGCGGGTGCTAAACGCGAGAGAAAGCCTGAAAGAGGGAAAAGCGGTAATGCTGGACCCGGATGAGGCGTAGGGCGAATTCGAGAGAGTAGAGTGTTTTTGAGGAAGAGTAGGGCGATTTGAGAAAGAGTAATGTATTTTTGCGGTTGTTTCTTCTCAGCGGCACTGAATAACGATACAAAATGGCCTTATTCCACTCGGAAATCGTATTTTCCTGACAATAGCGGTACAAAAGGGTCCTATTTTCGGAAAAACGTCCAACACCGAGGGGAAAAGGGCAGCTTCTGAAGAAATAAGGCCATAAAACGGCGCTATTCCTTCAGAAAAAGGCACCTCTAGTGGAAATAGAACCCTTTTTGACCGCTATTTTAAGTGTCGGAGGGAAGCCGTGTTTTAGGGACGCTGTTAACCAGAGATGTTGCCCAGAGCAATCCCTTTGTTCTGACTTGTGTCAACGTGTAAATCCCCGTTACAATCCAGCAGGGCTTCTCCGCTTTGTTGTCATGATCTGTTTTAGAGGTTGACCCAAAAGCCGCTATCAATGACTTTTAGGTCAACCTCTTGTCCTATACCGAAAGTAAATCCGGTGCAAGCGTTTATAGTCCCGAAGCTTTCGTCTATTTTAACCTTCTATTTGGGTTCATCGTACGCTCAATTTATACGATCCCCCGGGCTCTGTCGCAAACCGGAGAATACCGTTTGCATCAGGCCTTACTTCGACCTGCCCTCC
The DNA here is from genome assembly GCF_056171975.1 of Paenibacillus terrisolis. Taxonomy (NCBI): domain Bacteria; kingdom Bacillati; phylum Bacillota; class Bacilli; order Caryophanales; family Paenibacillaceae; genus Paenibacillus; species Paenibacillus terrisolis. Next base: position 177,335 of record NZ_JBKFGG010000009.1, read on the forward strand.
GTTTGGACCGGTGACCTCGAAGGATGCGCCGGAAGCGCACACCGCGCAGGAACCGCCGTGGATGGAAATCACCCTCGATTCCGTCAGCCGGCCCTCATCCCAGCAAATATCGATTTCGAACCCGCCGCGCGCCCGAAGCCCCGTCACTTCTCCTTGCTTCCAGGAGCTTGGCAGCGCCGGCAGCAGTTCGATACAACCTTGATGGGACTGCAGCAGCATTTCGGCGATGCCCGCCGTTGCGGCAAAATTGCCGTCGATCTGGAACGGGGGATGCGCGTCCAGCAGGTTGCCGTAAACGCCGCCGCGCTCATACACGATATCGTCCTCTTTGACGAGCTGCAGCAGATTGGATACCAGCTTCAAGGCACGGTCGCCGTCCCGGAAACGCGCCCAAAGGCTGATCTTCCAGCCCAGGCTCCAGCCGGTGCCTCCGTCGCCCCGCCGCTCCAGCGACCGTCTGGCGGCGGCAAACAGCTCCGGCGTCTCCTGCTCTGTCAGCTGCCGGCCGGGATAAACTCCAAACAAATGAGACACATGGCGATGGTGTACATCTTCTTCTTCAAAATCCTTGGACCATTCCTGCAGTTGTCCGTGCTTGCCGATTTGCAGCGGCAGCAACCGTTCCCTTGCCGCGGCAAGCTCCTGGGCGAAGTCTTCATCAATCCCGAGCAGCTTCGCGGCCTCTATACAGTTGCCGAACAGCTCCCAAATCAGCGACAGGTCCATCGTAGTTGCTACACTGACACCAAACGCGCGGCCTTCTTCGGTTTTGAATTTATTTTCGGGAGATGTCGAAGGGGCCGTTATTAAATGGCCCTGGCCATCATCGATCAGCCAGTCCAGGCAGAAAAGCGCCGCTTCTTTCATAACCGGGTACGCATGGCTGCGCAAATAAGATTCGTCCCGGCCGAAGACAAAATGGTTCCACAGATGCTGCGTCAGCCAGACGCCGCCCATCGGCCAAAGCGCCCAGGTCGGATCGCCGTCGCCGTAATTGCCCACGGGGGCGGTTTGGCCCCAGATATCCGCGTTGTGATGGGCAACCCAACCGCGGGCGCCATAGTTCACTTTCGCCGTCTCCGCACCCGTCCGGGAGAGCCCGGATATGAGATCAAGCAGCGGCCGATGGCATTCGGACAAGTTGCAGGTTTCCACCGGCCAGTAGTTCATCTGCGCGTTGATATTTAATGTCCAATTGCTGCTCCACGGCGCTCGCGTATGCTCGTTCCAAATCCCCTGCAGGTTGGCCGCCTGCGTTCCCGGGCGCGAGCTTGCGATCATCAGGTAACGGCCGTACTGGAACAGCAGCTCTACAAGCGCTGGATCCCCGGCGCCGTACTGCACAATCCGTGTGTCCGTCGGCGTCTCTTCCGGAGCGGGAGAACTGCCCAAACGCAGCTTCACCCGATCGAAAAGAGAGCGGTGATCCCCGATATGCCCCGCCTTTAATTGCTCATAAGGCATAGACATCGCCATATCCACATAAGAGCCGGCAATAGCCTCGGCGTTTTTGCCTTCGCTTCCGGGCATCCGATCGAAGCCGTTAAAGCTGGTCGCCGCACTGAAATACAGCGTAACGGCCGTGGCGCCATAGATATGGATGCCGTCTCCGTCGGCCATCAAGCGGCCATCCTTCAGTTTAGCCTCAATGCAGCCCGCGAAACGCATGGCTTCCGTTGTTGCCTCATCCCCGTAAACCAGCGGCTTGGAGGAGGAAAAGTAACTCGGATCGGCGTGCTCCGGCGCAATACCGCGGAGTGTGAAGCGCCCTCCTGAAGCCGATGTCGCGTGACGAAGCGGGCTGTCGAGCCGTACATGAAGGTCCAGCGCCCCGCGTTCGCTGGCTTCCATATGAATGGCGAGCACTTGATCCGGGTAAGAAGCAAAAATCTCCCGGACATACTCGACGGTCCCGATCCGGTATTCTACCTTGGACAATCCGCTCTCCAAATCCAACGTCCGCCGATAGGCGTTGTAAATATTTCCATGCTCGAAACTCAGATGCAAATCCCCAAACGGCAAATAGGTCTCCGTATAAGGCCCCATCATATTCTTGCACAATTGTTCCGCTTCTTCATAACGCTCCCCGCGAAGCAATTCCCGCACCTTCTGCAGCGCCTCTTTGGCAGCCGGATTGTTCCAATCCTTCGGGTAACCGGACCATAAGGTATCCTCATTAAGTGCGATCCGCTCCCGTTCCACGCCCCCGAAAACCATGGCGCCCAGCCGGCCGTTGCCGACCGGAAGCGCTTCCGTCCAGAAGCTCGCGGGCTTCTCATATTGCAGCTTCATCTTATACACCTCACCCATCAAGTGAAAATCGGTCGTTTAAAAGGTTCCTTGGCAGACTGGGGTTTCGACCGGACAGATTTTTACGGACGCCGTGGAGAAACGCGAAGCGTTTTGACCTCAAAGGGAGCGAAATTAAGCTGTGCTTCCTGGGAATTTATGAGTGTCGGCTGCAGGCCAAGCTCATGTTCTTCCAGCATGTCCGTTTCCGCGATTCCGGCAATTTCCGTATGAAAACCTATACGGCAGCGGGCAGCCGCCCCTTTAGCTTCATACAGTCTGGCGATCCAGTCCCCCGATCCGTCTTCCGCCATTTTAATCGTATCCAATATGACATTCAACCCACTAAATTGCACAAATTCAAAGGGGCGACTGACCTTTCCGGGAACGACAAGCGGAGGACAATTCAGTTCGTAAGCCTCGCGTACGACAGGACTGCTCATGAAGCCTTTGTTCCATAAATGAAAAGCGTAGGTAAATTCATGCCAGCCCTCATCCGCGTGCTCATCGGGATCGGAAGGCGAACGGAGCAGGGTGAGGTTCATTTTTTTGCCGTCCACGTTGAGCCCGTATTTGCAGTCATTCAGCAGCGAAAAACAGCGATCTCCTTCAACCAGAGCCGACCATTTATGCTGGTTGACCTCGTACCGGTCCGCGTCATGGGGACGGGACCGGTGGGTCGGCCGTTTCGCATATCCGAACTGAATTTCGTTCAAATGTTCGTTTGCCCAAAGGTCAACATCGAAGCACACTTTAAGAAGCTTGTGTTTTTCCTGCCAATGAATCTTCGTGCGGAACTCCACGCTCCGGCTATCGGCTTCCAGGCGTATATCCTGAATCAGCTCGGACTGATGCAGCTTCCGCTGCACCCGAATGGTTCCAAACAGCGGCCCTGCCGCCGCGACGGCGAGTGTCGCCCGCTCCGGCAAATCCACCGGAGCATCGGCATAACGGCGGTCGATTTCCCAAGCGTCAAACCCGGAAGGCTGATCCCGGTACATCAGGAACCGGTTGCTTGGCCCGTTCGTCCACTCCAGACCGGTTTCTTTGTCAAATATGCTCGCGATTTCCCCGTATTCGTTTAAGGCAACCTTCATCCAACGGTTTTCGAGCGACCGTTCCGTCACGATAACCTCTTGCTCCACGTTGCCGGCCGGTGCCGATTGAACGGAGGCAAATCCCAGAGCCGGAAGCTCTACCCGGACGTATCTCATATCCTCTTCATGCTGAACGGGCAGTTTCTCTCCGTAAACTGCGGCGGCGGCACCCTCAAAGCTTTGCGGCAGCTCAACGACAGCCGTACGCTTCCACGGCAGGGAATTAAAGAACGTAACCGCTCCTTCCGTACCGTCGGTCAACGCCGATGCGGCCCGAAGGGCCATGCCTTCCGCCGTATGCGCGATCTCGTCGAAATCCCGCTTGGCCTCTTCATGCACCCGAGCAATCGAACTGCCGGGCAAGATATCGTGGAACTGCAGAAGCAGCAGCTTCCGCCAAACTTCGTCCAATTGCCGCTTCGGATAAGGCAGCTTCCCTTCCAGAGCGGCGAGCGTGCTCCACATCTCGGCTTCCCGGAGCTTAAATTCCCCGAGCCGGTTGCCCTTCTTCATCCCGGCCTGCGTCGTCAGCGTACCGCGATGCGCCGGATAATACAGTTCGCCGCGATAACGGGCGTCCGGCACTCCGCGCCGCTGCAGGTCCTCGAAATAATCCAGCGGAGAGCTGATTTCCGTAAGAGGCACTCCCTCTAGGTTTTCCATCCGTCTCAGCGATTCCAGATCCTTGCGGTTAGCTCCTCCGCCCCCGTCTCCGTAACCGAATTGCACGAGCCGGGTTGATATGTCCTGTTTTTGAATTCGTTCATTCCATTGGAACAGGGCATAAGCGACGTCGGCCGGATTGGGGAAAGGACCGTAATCCATCAGATGCACCAGCACCTCGGAGCCGTCGATGCCTTCCCAGGTGAACGTGTTATAAGGAAAAGGATCGACGATATTGTGATAGGTCTGGAACATTTTGACGGAGGCAAAATAGTTGATCCCGCACTTGCGCATAATCTGAGGCAAACTTCCGGAGTATCCGAACACGTCCGGCAGCCACAGCATCTTGTTGTCGACGCCAAATTCCTCCCGGAAGAAACGCTTGCCGTACAGGAATTGGCGAACCAGGCTTTCGCCGCTAGGCATGCTGGTGTCCGGCTCAACCCAGGCCCCGCCCTCCGGAATAATCCGTCCTTCCTTCACGTAACGCTTGATGCGCTCGTACATTTCCGGGTACAGTTCCTTGACCAGGCTGAATAAAAAGGGCTGACTCTGCGTGTAGCGATACTCGGGATATTCATCCAGCAAAGCCAGTTGATTCGAAAAAGTGCGGGCGATTTTGCGCTTCGTCTCCTCCAGCGGCCACAGCCAGGCAATATCCAGGTGGGATTGTCCCATCATGAACAGCTTGGGAGCCGTCGATCCGTTTACGCATTCCAGAAGCGGCTGCAAAATCTCCCTTCCTTGTTTCGCGAGCATCTCCGGCTCCCGGTCGGCCAGATTCCAATCCAGCTCCCGGATCAGCCGCAGGAAGCCCTTGTCGATTTCGCTGACGCGCAAGGAACCGGCATCCAGGCCGTTTCGCAATTGGAACAAGGTGTTCAGATCGATATAAAACTGATACAACTCTTCATGGGCAAGAACCAGACGGGCGCCTTCGTACACTGGTTTCTGCTCCTTATTTTGGCCCGCGTAGGCTTCGGCGAGGATCTCGAAGGTTTCTCCTGGAACAGCCGCCCGCGTCAAGGTAATTCCGGGATGCTGCCAGTCGGCGGCTCCCGCCAGCTTGCCGTTTACGTACACCGTACTGTCTCCGCCTAGCCGGAGCTGAATTTCTACGCGACTCCCCTCGGCTTCCTGCGGTATAACTACGGTTCCTTTGAACCATCCGTATCGCCAGGCTTCGCCCCACTCTGAGCCGGGTTTTATCGGCGCGAATTCCTTATTTACGGCCTCCCCGTATGGAACCCATTCGTCCGTAACGGTATATTGGAACTCTGGCTCCTCCAAAGACCGGAATACATGCTTGTTTTGATCTCCCAGCCACTTCTCGACATGAAAAAAATACTCTTTCGCCAGTGCCACGGGTCTCCCTCTTTTCTTCGCAGATATATTTGACAGCGCTTACCACAGGTAATATTTTAAGCGGAGCGCTACCGGGGAGGTAGGTACATTTCCGCCCAATCCCGTACATTTACCCGCCTATCTAAGGGACAATTCCGCAGCACTCGTCCCCTTCTCCCGTGAATGCCGCCTAAGCAAAAAGCGCAAGCGGAAGGATACTCGAACCCTTCGCTCGCGCTTTTCGGCCAGTTATTTACGGTTTACCGGGTTTGTCCGGCTTATCCGGCTTGTCCGGCTTGTCCGGTTTGTCCGGTTTGTCCGGTTTGTCCGGTTTGTCCGGTTTGTCCGGTTTGGATGGGGTACCGATGGTGCTGTAAACCAATTTGTCCACGATCATGAAGGCTCCCGATGTTTTCACGACCTTCAGGGTGTGTGAACCGGCGGAAAGTCCGTCGATGCTGAACAGCGTCTGCTGCGTCAATCGTTCGGGAGCATAGGCACTAACCGTTTTTTTCAGCTTACCGTCCACATAGATCTTCATGTTTCCTTGTTCCGGTCCCTTATCGGTGATGAGCCGTATTCCCGTTCCCTTAAATGCGTACTCCATAAAGTCGCCATCCGCGGCGGTGAAGTGCACATCTTCCTGATAATTTCCCGTGAATGAAAATGCGAGATAAGCCGTTCCGACCGGCTGTGCGGCAAGATAATCCCGCTTGATCGTAACCGTATTGCCGTCTACCGTATAATCCGTGCCTTGAACCAGCTCGGTTTCCTGATTCGAGATGCCCTTCAGGTTTCCGGCATCCAGCGCCAGAGTTACCGTAAGATCCTCCGGATTCGCCGCTTGTTTGTCAAACACGGCCGTATCCGGCCCGATCAAATCCGGCAGGATCATTCGCAAAGAATCGAGCAGCATGTAGGAACCCGATTTTTTAACCGCCTTCAGGGTATGAGTTTCATAAGGCAAACCGGTAATGCTGTACACGGCTTGCTGAGTCATTCGCACAGGGTTGTACGTGCTGAGCGTTTGCTTGAACTCGCCGTCCACATAGATGTCGACATCTCCCTGTGAAGTATCTTTTTCCGAAATGAACTCGATGCCGGTTCCCGTAAACGCGTATTCAAAATAATCCCCGTTCTTCTCGGTGAACTGAACATCATCTTGATAATCGCCAAGCCCACGGTTCCGCGAGGAATTCCAAGACCCCGTGAAGAAAATCCCGGATTCGCTGTTGTTGACGGTCACCAGACGTCCCCTGGAAGATTCGCTGACCACCACCGGCAGCGTCCCGGTGGCGCCTGAACCGAAGGTGAAGGTCAGGTTCGCGACCCCAAGCGGCAAGGCAGCCAGGAATTCCTTCCGGAACGTGACTTGATCGCCGGAGACCACGTAATCCGTGCCGGGAATCAATGCGTTATCGCCGTAGGAGATAGCTGCAAAGCTGTCCCCGCGCAGCGTCATGGCCGTCGATAAGTCCGCCTGCTCCGAAGCCTTGCGGTCAAAGCTGAGCGCCGCGGGACTTAAAGTGGGCGAGGTGTCGCTAATTGTTAAGGCCAGCAATCCGTCTGCCCCCGAGCTGAAATGGAAGGTCAGGCTCGCGGCGCCAAGCGGCAGAGAAGTAAGATATTCCTTCTTGATCACCGCCTCATTGCCGGACGAAATGTAGTCCTGCCCCGGAATCAGCGCACGGCCGTTATTGTCCGTGATGCCGGTAAGCTCGTTCCCGTTCAGTTCCAGGTCGATTGCGGCATCCGCCTGCTCCGTCGTTTTCTTATTGAAGCTGATGGAATTAGGGCTGATCGTGCTGTTTGGCGAGTCCGTATCAAGAATCGAGACGACCAGGTTTTGCGTGGCCCCCGAGCCGAAGGAAAACTCAAGATTTGCCGTCCCAAGCGGAAGTGCGGCCAGAAATTCCTTTTTCAGCGTGATTTGATTGTTCAAAACGGCGTAATCGGTCTCAGGAGTTAGAGCGGTTCCGTCATGTGCAATGCCGGTCAGGCCAAGCGAGCCGCCGTCCGGCGTTTCCGAAACCGTCAAATCCGCCTGGGCGTCCGCCCTTTTATCAAATTCGGCCGCATCCGGACTGATCAAATCGGGCAGCATGATCCGCAATTTATCCAACAGCATGAAAAATCCGGTCTTCTTCACGGCCTTTAAAGTATGCGTCCCGTTCTCCAGACCGGAAACCGTGTAGACGGTTTGCTGGGCCGAACGGCCAAGATCGTGTGTGCTGACCGTTTGTTTGAACTCTCCGTCCACGTAAATATCGATATCGCCTTGGGAAGGGTCTTTTTCGGTGATGAATTCGATGCCTGTCCCGTTAAAGGTATACTCGAAATAGTCGTTTTCCCGTTCCACGTAATGAACATCGTCCTTGTAATCGCCAAGGTTGCGGCTGGTACTCACGCTCCACGCTCCGGAGTATACAATGTCCGGGTCGTTGTCATTCAGGATTTTAACCGCGCCCCTAGACGTATCGCTGACTGCCACCGTCAAGCTCCGATCCGCACCCGAGCTGAACGACAGCACCAGGGTTGTCATCCCGGCAGGCAGTCCGGCCAGAAAATCCTTCTTCACAATCAACTGATCGCCCGACAGTTTGTAATCGGTATCGGGGATTAATGCCGTCCCTTCATGGGTAATGCCGGTCAAATCGTTTCCGTTCAGAGCCAGCGTTGCCGTTACGTCGTGCTGATTCTGGCGGTTCTTATCGAAGCTGACCAGCGTGGGGTTGATCTCGCTGTCCCGCACTGTCGAATCGGTAACCGTAACCACGAAGGTTTGCGCCTTCCCCCCGCTAAAGGAAAACGTGAGATATGCCGTGCCAAGCGGCAAGGTAGACAAATATTCCTTCTTCAAAACAACCTGGTCGGCCGAGATCGTGTAATCCTGATCGGGCTGAAGCGCCCGCCCGCCGTTCGAAATCCCGGTCAGGCCGTTCCCGTTCAACGCCAGAGTCGTCGTAAGATCCGCTTGAGCGTCCGCTTTCTTATCGAAGGTCGCTTCGGACGGATTCAAGCTGCTGTTTTGCGTCACGGAGTCCTCGATTGCCACAACCAGATTTTGCTGCGGCTCTACCAGTTCCTTGCCTCCGTTGCGCTCCCAGGCTCCAGTGTACCTGATGCCCGTATCGTCGTCGTTGACGGCGGACAGACCGCCGAGCGAAGTCACCTTAAACAACCGGGAAGCGTGCGGCGCCAAATCGGATACGCCGTAGCCGTCCGTGAAAGTGCCGAGTTCGCTGTGGCTCCATAAATCCCTCACCGAAGCGGAACCGGTCAGCCCGATATCGCTCCAGTTGACCGATACCGCCGCGGGCGCGCCGCTCAAGTTGAACAAGGCAACCGTATAAGTCCCGTCGCCATTATTGGCATACCATACCTGCTTATCCGTATCCATCGACACGGGATGCGCCGGGCGCCCCGCCTGATTGACGGCGATAACCTCGTCGTTCGTCAGCAGAGAGAGGCCGTAATCATCCAGATTGGTCAAGTCATTGCCCGTATAGAGCTGCGCCGAAGAAATCGACCATAACGTCATGGCCGTCTGCCGCTCGTCCATCGTAAGGCCGTCCATCGCTCCGTTGCCGATATCCAGCGAATCGAAATCGTTCCAGCCTCCAGGGCCCGCATCCCGCCACCACAATGCCGCGTCGGGGAACAACCGGGCGATATTGGCCCAGGTCGTTAAAGAAACGCCGGTCTGATAGCTCTCCACGTCCCAATCGACCCGCCATCCGTTGGCGTATTTTTTCCACGTGTCTACGTAATTGTGGTCCAGCGCCCACGAGAGTTCAAACCAGATGTGGTGCCGGCTGAGAGCTTGGGACCACGCTTTAACGTCGTCCCGCGCGTCGATGGAAGTATCGTTGTGCCCGGAGCCCGGAGTGACGCTGTCAAACTTGACGAAATCAATCCCCCAAGAAGCCAGTTCATCGGCGATGGAGTCGATGTATTTCTGGGCGCAGGGATTGCTGAAATCGATTTTATAGCCGATGCCCCAATAATCCGCCTGTCTCAACGGCTGGGCCGCGATATCCTGCATACGGCATTGATTGTCTGTGCCGTAAATCGGAAGGTTCGCTTCATACGCCTGCGGAGAAAGTCCGGGGATCATGTAGATGCCGATTTTTTGCCCGTTGGCGTGTACGTAATCAATCACATCCTGAAATCCGTCCGGATACAGCGTCGTGCTTGGCGTCGGCCGACCATATTCATCCATCCCTCCGTTCCACCCGGCATCGATGTTGATGTAGTTGTACCCATGGGACTGAAGCTTCTCATGCATCGCATCGGATTGGGCCTTGATTTGTTCGGCGGTGATCCAGCTCCCGTTCTCAAACACCTGCATGCTGTAACTGCTCCAGCCCATCAGCGGCTTCTGGGCCAGACCATTGTCGGCGGCCTTGGCGGCCGGCGCATTCGGCGCAAAGACTGCGATCTGGGTTGATAAAACAATCAGGGTCAACAACAACAGCTTCGTTTTGCTCCAAAATCGGTTCATCAAATTGCTCCTTTCCGGTTTATATTATGGGATGATACATTTTCAGTTTGATTCTCTCCTCTTCTTCGGGCGCGCCTATCATTTATCTCTTTTGATAGCGCTTTCCACGATTCCCATTTTATGTTTTACGATGTCCGGAAGGTAGGTACATTTCCCGCCGGCCAGGTACAGTTCGTCCGATAGATCATCTGAAACGCATAAGAAACCCCCGATTTGCCGGGGCAAATCGGGGGTTTCACGAGATTTCCATCGGAATGATTATTTTGCATTTTGTGCCAAATCGCGGTTTCTCAAATGCGGAATCGTCGTCATCACGGATTCATGGCCGAGCTCCTCGCGGATTTTATCCGAAGCAAATAATGGCTTGTGTTCGTTGCCGGGCCGTTCGTAATATGAGAAATCGAACTCCTTCAAAGCAGCCTCGCCATAAATCGCCCGAAGCATCTCCACCGTCTGGGCGTCGCAGCTGGAATCGGGCCCCACCACATTATACACGCGGGTGCCTGAACGTTCGGCAAACAGCGACTTTTCCACCGCGTCAAGCACGTCGGAAGCCAGTACGCGAGTCAGCATCGTGATCGGAACGGGAAGCGGCGTATTCGGACCAACAGGTTCCGGCACCCAACTATCCGGATGCACCGCGCCGAATCTCAATTGGGTGAAATCCGCGTCAGGATATAATCTGCCAAAATAGCCGACCAGTTCTTCCACCAATGCCTTGCTCATCCCGTAAGCATCCGTTGCTAGGCAAGGATGGTCGTCGGCGATCGGAAAACGAAGCGGCAAAAAGCGTTCATCCAGGCAGCCTGCCACCGCAATTGAACTGGCAAGCACGAATTTGCGACAGCCCCGGTCCAGCAAATAGCGGAGAAGCTTTCCCGTACCAAGCACATTGACGGTGAGCGCGCTGTCTTCGGAAGCGCCCCCGGTTACCGCCGCAAGATGGACAACCGACGTAATGTCGTATTCATCCAGCTTGTGCAAATCTTCGATACTTTCGAACGTTCCTTTCACCCAAGGAATGTCGGCCTTGGGCCTGCTCCGGGATAAACCGATAACATCGTGCCGCCCTTTCAGCCTGTCCGCAAGTCCGGTGCCTATGAACCCCGCCGCGCCGGTAATCAGAATCGCCATCTCAATCCCCCCGTATAGATCCTTTGACTGTGTTATATATCCTGGATCGGTGTGAAGCCGTGCAGCCAGTTCAATTCGCTGTCCTCCATAAATCTGGCGGGCCAGCTTACCGGATCGGTTCCCCAATCGGTAAAATTTTTAACGGAGTTATAAAAAGCTTCGATATTCTCCTCGGAAGGCTCCTTCAACAAACGATCCAGATGGTTCATGAAATCCTCCGGCTTGCGCGGCGCTTTCTCCAGTACTTTAAGAAACCATTTATGATAAGGGTATAATTGCTCGTTATAGGCCAGAATCATGCGCCCGCCGAACAGCGCCAAATTGTTTACCGAATGCTGCAGCAAATAGCGGTTATCGTGCTTGAAAGCCTCGGCGCAGTACCATTTCCAGGCTTCCAATTGGGCAAAAAACCGCGCCAGATTCTCCGGTTTCCGCTCCACGGGATAGCGGACGATTCTCGTCAGCAATTCTTCCATGTCTTCTGCCTTTGAAAAGGCCAAAATCGCTCCTTCGAAGGCGAAGCGCGCCGGTTCGCTGCCCTTTTCGGCAACGCTCTCCATAAAGCTGCGAGAGATGTACTTGCCATCAACGTAACCCGAGTCGTAGGCGGTTGACTCCGACTCCCAGTAGTGGATTTCCCCGGAGCTTAACCGTTTAGCGTAATCGTCCTCCGAAACGACAATCATGATGTCCACATCGGAGGAGGGCTTGGCAAATCCGTGGGCAATGGAGCCGGAAACCAGCAGCGCCAAAATATCGTCCCTTTGGCTAAGCTTGCCTGCAAGCTTTTGAATCGATTCTTCATGATGCTTGAAAATGGGAAACACCTCATTTCAGAATGTTTTGGCACTAGACCGGCTTATAGTAAATAACCGTGGCATCCAGTTCTCCGTTTGCGGATTTGGCATACCCCGGAATCCGTCCGGCCTCCACATATCCAAGCGAGCGGTACAGCAAGTTCGACGGATCGTCCATCCTTGTATCAAGGACCAGCAAGCTTCTGCCTTCGCGGATAGCCCGTTCCTCCAGAGTCCGCATAAGCCGCCTTGCAATGCCCTGCTTCCGTTCTTGCGGCAGCACCATAAGCTTGGCCACTTCGGCCCTGTGCAGACCATTGGGCTTCAAGGCAAGCTGCAATTGCACGGCGCCTACGATCCGGTCATCCTTCACGGCAGTCCAGAGAATCACGCCGGGACCAAGAACCTCCTGCCAATAGAGGATCGCTTCGTCACGGGCAAGCGGAGGAAGAAAACCGACGGAGGCGCCGTCCTGAACGACCTTGATCAATAAATCGGCCAACTGCTCCACATCCCCGAGGCTCAGAAATTCCATCTCCCGAATTTCCGGCTTTGAATGATTCACGCAGGTTTCCTCCCTAGCTTGGATGTTTTTGTGCTTCCCGTGATTATACCATTATGTTCCTAGGGGATGAAGGGGCAGTTTTCGCCGATATTACCAATCAAAATCTTCTTCGTACCCTAAATAAATCAACAGCTCTCCGGCCGATTTTTTGAACTTGCTTTTGGTTTCCTCCGTGAAGTATTTGCGCCACTCCCCTTGGGGGACGCTCTGGTTCTCCCAAAGCTTGATGCGCGACACCCGCTTCTTATACCGGTCTTTCGGAATTCCGCCGTCCCGCAAATCTTCCCACAAGTAATCGATCAGACGGGTCTGCTCGCTCAGCAGTTTGTCGCGGCCGGCAACCAGATCCTCATAACGGATGACCAGGGTTTGCGGGTCTTCAATCCATCGCAAATACTGATTGTAATATTCGTTGGTCTTGCCATAGCCGATTTGCGAAAGTCCGTAGCTTCTGGACACCTTCCTGCTCTCCATAAAGCCTGTGGCGAGCTGCGAAACCCGCTGCTCCATCGTTTCGTAATGATGATTAAAGTATTCGTAGTGTTCATGCAAAGGATTATTCATGATGGAAAAGATCATGTTGACGATCATATCCCGCGGATCCCGCAAAATAAACACTCTGCGAATATGGCGCTCATTAAGAAATTGCCGCATCGTTTCGCTGTAGTACACGTATCCCGGCCGGATTTCCCCCGCTTCCATTTGACCCAAGCTGTCCCGTACGTCCTCCTCCCATTGATTGAGCCACTTTCCTCGCCCGAGAAGCGGCATCTTCGCCATAAAAGGATACAAAACTTCAATCCCGCTTTCGGGAATCCCTGTAAGCAATATTCGCACTGTCATTTTCTCAGCTCTTTCCTGATCTGATTTTCCTTTCTCTACTACTCTATGATTGACGGGGGATTAGCGTTTGGCACATATACCTTTAATTAGTAAAAACTAGCATCTTTTTAACGAATAATATACATACCCAAGCATTCGAGACCGAGATTGCATTTCATAATAATACGACGGAGAAAGTGAGGTGGGCTTATTAGAAAAGGCAAACGGCGGAGCCGGAAGATTTGCAGAAAGGAGATTGTAAATGAAACTGGCGGAATTAAAAGGGAGCTACGATGCTATTTTTAGTTTGGGAGACCTTTGCTTGTCGTCATTGCAGCTTGAGAAAAACAACCTGCGGCCTTATGCGGGCGTGTTCGACTGGCTCGCTTCAAAAAACGTCGAGGACCTTTGCAACCTGATCGCGAACGGTTTCTCCGGTTTCATGGAGCAAAAAAACCTGCGCGTGGGCGGCTTAACGGAAAACGGGATGATCTGGATTTATGACGACGCCAATTCTTTGATTTTCAACCACGACTATAAATTGGGGCCGAATACGGTGACCCATCTGGCGACTTATCCTGAAGTCAAAGCCAAATATGATCGAAGAATCGAGCGTTTTATGAAAAAAATAACAACCAGCGAACGCATTCTCTTCGTGAGAACGGAAGCGACTCTGAACGAAGCGAAGTTGATCGAGAAAACCTTAAAAAAAGCGGTGAAAAACGACTTTTCAATCCTGCTCGTCAACCATTCTCAATCGCAAGGGATTGTGGAAATCGACTGGCCGCTCGAAAAAACATGTACCGTCCAATTGTCCGATCGGGAGATCTGGATGGGCAACGATTATCATTGGAAGCAAATTTTAAGTGGAATTCACTACGTGAAGGACCTTACTAGAGGTGGGCAATATGGAATATAATCGCTCTTTTTTGCTGACCGGAGGCACCGGCTCTTGGGGATATGGACTCGTACGCAAGCTGTTAACCTGGAATCCGAACAAACTTGTTGTATTTTCCCGCAACGAATCCCAGCAAGTGAAAATGCAAAGGGAGTTCAACGATCCCAGGCTGACGTTCATCGTGGGCGACATCCGCGACAAAGAAGCGATTACGGCAGCATGCGGCGGCATCGACTATATTCTGCATCTGGCGGCTCTCAAGCATGTGAACATCTGTCAGGAGCAGCCTTACGAGGCCATGAAAACCAATGTCATCGGCGTGCAGAATGTCATCGAAGCGGCCATCCATAACAAGGTAAAAAAAGTAATCAACGTATCCTCCGACAAAGCGGCGAATCCCAGCAACTTTTACGGGCTCACCAAATCGATCGGAGAAAAACTGATCCAATATGCCGATACCATCGGCAAGGACACCCGTTTTCTGTCGGTTCGCAGCGGCAATGTCATCGGTACGAGCGAAAGCGTCGTTCTCCTTTTCAAAGACCAAATCAAGCATCAAGGACGAATAGGGCTTACCGATCTGAAAATGACCCGTTTTTTTGTCACGAACGAAGTCACAACGGACCTTGTGCTTGATGCACTCGAGGAAGGGAAAGGCGGAGAAGTTTTCCTCCCGGACATGCCGGCCTGCAAAATTCTGGAATTGGCCGAGGTCATCAAAGAAAAATACGGAAGCAAGGACGACAAAATCGAAGTAATCGGAATACGACCGGGCGAAAAGCTGCACGAGTATTTGATCTCGGACTACGAAGTCCCTAATACGGTACTGTACGAAAAGGACGGCAAGCGGTATTTCATTGTGCTCCCGTCCGTACAAAGCGGGGAGAACCTGAGTTTCTACGCTTCTTACCCACGCGTGAAGGCAAAAAGCTACACCTCCGAAACGGATTTGATCAGCAAGGAAGAAATCAGACAGATGCTGCAATCCGGCGGATTTTTATCATAAGGATGATGAGTTTATGAAAATACTGTTAGCCACTTACTGGGCCATTCCGCATGTCGGAGGAGTTTGGCCCTTTATGCTGCAGCTCCAAAAGCAGCTTCAGGCCCGGGGACATGAAGTGGACCTGCTCGGGAACGGCGGAGACCCGGGCAGCACTTTCATCTCGATCCTGGATAAAGCGGAAATCTTGAAAAGCAAGCTCCGCCCTCTCCTTACGGAGAAGCTCAACATCCTGGCATATCCGTCCATCCACCGCAATTCGCTGGTTCTATATACCGAGATGGAGCGTTATTTGTTTGAGCTTGCTGCCGCTTATTTAAACATCAATTATTACGATGTGATTCATACGCAGGACGTCATCGCCGCCGCTTGTATCCAGCGCGTCCGTTCGGACAAAACGGCCCTGGTCGCATCTTTGCACGGCAGCGTGGCGCATGAAGTGGAACGCCAGCTCGAGACCTTTCACAAATCCTCGACCGGCCCCGTGGCCAGAGCTTATTTCAGCGCTCTTGAGCACGCCGGCGCTTCCTCTTCCGAAACGGTGATCGTCGCAAACCAATGGCTGGAGCGGATTTTGAACGGGGAATTCGGAGTTCCGGCGGACAACATCAAAAGGTATCCCTATGGGTATGATCAAACCGCTTTTCTGAAACGGGCAAACACGGCTTCCCCCGATGTCCAGAGGCCGGAAGGCAAAAAAGTGATTATGTATGCCGGCCGGCTCATCGAGCAAAAAGGCGTTCATCATATTATCGATGCTCTAGGCGAGCTCAAGAAGAAACGAAACGATTGGGTTTGCTGGATGATCGGCGACGGGGACCTGCAAGTCAAGATGCGATCTCAATGCCAGAGCTTGGGGCTTGAGGACGACCTCGTTTTTTGGGGACGCAGGGACGACATTCCGTTCCTGATGCGAGCCGCGGATCTGTTTCTCCAGCCCAGCCTGCTCGATAACCAGCCTTTATCGGTTATTGAGGCCCAAATCAGCGGCCTGCCGGTCATCGTCAGCGATGCTGGAGGCCTGCCCGAAATGGTCGAGCATGGGGAGACCGGAATGATCAGCCCCGTAGGCGATATTCAGAGCCTAAGCGATCAGATGGACCTGTTGCTCGGAAACGATAAACTTAGAGAAAAAATGGGCGCGAAAGCCAAGGCTTGGGCTACGGAACACTGGAGTCTTGACCTGATGGTCGAACGTTACCTGGAGATCTATGAAAATGCGCTTTTGAAACGGGAAGAGGGGCGAAGATGAGCAAATATTTATTCGTAAATGGAGACAATTATAATTTCTTGTTCGGGAAACCCGTGAACGATATGGAAAAGTTCGTCATCGTCGACGGACATGTCTGGAATAGAATCGTTGCCGCGTTGCCCGAAGAGTACCGGCTTCCCGACCGGACGGCCGAAGACGTTCTGGATCAAGCCGTAGCCGAGTTGGACGCCAACGTCTGGAGGGGAGAAGAATGAACAATTACTGGGATACCGTCAATACGAATCAATTTCTGCAGGATGAACAGGAAGGATACAACAAACCCGTCCGAAGCAAATATCGCGAGATTCTTCAGGAACTGGAGATCAAGCAAATGCTTGAGGTCGGATGCGGTCCAGGCGTGGACTATGTCGGCGCAGTGCAGACGCGGCCGGACATCCGGTACGTTGGAGTGGACTATACGGCCCAGATGGTTCGCCACTGCCGGAAGCTGTATCCGGAGGGGAAGTTTTATAAAGCCGATATTCACCAGCTCCCCTTTCCCGACGGAGCCTTCCAGTTCGTATACTGCAAGGACGTGCTGAATCACCTGGACGATTGGAAAAAAGGGTTCTCGGAGCTGCTGCGCGTGAGCCGCAAATATGTGCTTGTCAACTTCTTCTATGGCCTCGGTTCCATTACGTTCAATCAAAAGAAGCAGGAAAACGGGTTTTTGAACAACTTTTTCGATTGGAATCAAATGATGACCGCGCTGGTATCGCACCCTCACGAATCCATCAAGGTTTATACTTTGCAGTGCAAGCCTAACGAAGAAACCATGGTTTTGTTCACAAAACCGTAATTCCATGAAAGCAAAGGGACGCTTCCGAGACCGGAAAATAACGTCGGCTCGGAAACGCCCCCTTCTTGCATGCACCCGTATGCTTAGTTCGCAGCGTGCAGCTCCAACGAGGAACGCGCGACCTCCACGCCGTTCACGAGGAGCACAATGGAATGCGTCCCCGGATAATGGCGGCGGGTCGTTAATTCCGCCCAGCTATGCATGCGGGCTCCCGTCATGCGGGTTCCTCCGGAAGCCGTTTTATCCGTCAACAGAAACAACTTGCGGGAGGTACGGCCATTTGCTTTGACGAAATCGATGCCGTACTCCACCCGAATATGCACGGGTTCCCCTTCACGGATGCCGATCTCGTATTGAAGCTCTCCGCTTTCTCCTATGGACAAGAACGACGGCACTAAGGACAAAGCGGCTGAAGTGACCAGCGGCTCCTCACCGCTGGATGCCGCGTAGCCGAACAAGGCCAGCGCTTCCGGCCCTCCTTTGCGGACAAGCGTCCGGCAACCGTGGCGGATAATCCAGTCCGTCTCCTTATGATGTCCCTTCCAGCGGCGGGCAATTTCCAGCACCAGGTCCGGATGGTCCTTGGCGATATCGTTCAAGTTATTGGCCACGCTTTTGCGCACATACAGGGAAGGGTCTTCCTTCAATTGCTCCAGAATCGGCAAAATCGGAGACGGATCGCGTTTGAACATCGTAAGGGCCTGCCCCCAAGGCAGTCTTGGCCTGCAGCCTTCGCTGGCCAGGCGCCGGACATGCTCATTCGGATGCTTGGACCAGGCGAGCATTCGGCTCATCGTCCGCTCGGGATCGCGAATGAGAAAAGAACGGATGGCGAACTCCGCCGAAGATCCTATCGTAAAGCGTTCAAGAGAGTCCATCGCCAGGTGCCAGTCTTTCTCCGCAGTCCCGTACACCTCAACGAAATCGGGGAAGATCAGATAAGGGAAGCCAGTAAACTCCTTATCGATTTGACAAATCACACCCAGCGCCTCTTCGAAGCTCGCGGGCAAATATTTTCCGAGCGTCAGCGAAATTTGCCGCATCCTTGCTTTCAGCTCCAGCGTTTCCCAAGCGGAATCCATCGTTTCGGCTACGAACTTGTTCGTCTCGAAAGAGGGGTACACCGATTGGATTTTCCGCCCCAAGTCTTGCAAAAACGATTCGTTGTAGATGGATTTTAAGGTCTCTGCCATGCTTATCCTCCTTCGTCCTTTATGGAACGCTATTTCTTCCGGCTTGCCAACCCATTTATTATCAGATCGCACACGGCTTCAAAGCGGTCGTCCGCATCAGGCAGCTCCCACTCCGCCGCAAAAGCGGCGTAATGAAACCGCGAAGTGGCCAAAAAGGCGGCCAAAGCGGCGTGGCGCGAATCCTTGCAAGTAAAATCACCGGAAGAAACACCGTCTTGAATAATGGACTCGAGCTGATCGAGCAACTGCTCCACATGGATTTCCAGCACACCTTCCGTCTCGGCGACAAGCGACGCGTACATCGCGAACAGTTCGGGATCCTTGCGGGCGCGTTCCCGCTTAAAGGAGCGAAGAGTGGAGAGCCAAAGGTACAACCTTTTCTCCGGGGAAGCTTTCTTTGCCACAGCGGCTTCCAGCGGTTCAAGCGCACCGTGCATCCACCGTTCCACGACCGCCTTTCGCAAGGCGGCTTTATTGTCATAATGCCGGTACAAAGCGGCGTGGCTGACGCCTAGCGCCCGTGCGACATCGGACATGTTCGATTTGGCAAGCCCATATTTACGGAGAACCGCCTCGGCTGTATCCAGGATCAATTCTTTGGATAGCGTTTCATCTGCCATAATAGATCCACACCTCCTTGATTCGAACCGATCATATCATACCCCGTTACGATTTACCAAAAACAAATGATATAACTTGTAACTTCAGCTCATTATACCGTTAAGGACTTCTTCCATCGAGACATGGCCGACCACCCGCTCGGTACCTTCCCCTTCGAAGGCGATCCAACCCGAATTAAAGCCCTCCAGCATTTCAATCCGGCCGTCGCAGGTCCCCGCTTCAGCGCCTTGCAGGACGAACTGCTCTTCCCACTGCTCACGCGGTACGCTGACGGCTTCGACCGGACGATTCAGTTTGCGGGATACCATCTCCGCAATGTCCAGAGGCGAATAGGCGCGAGGACCTTCAAGCTCGATTACCCTTTTTCCGGACCAATCCTGCTGCAAAAGACGGGCCGCCGTTTCGCCGATATCCGTCGTTGCTACCATCGGAATCGGACGATCCAGCGGAAACAAACAGTTTGAAATTTTTCCGTGCTCTTTCGCTTCGGCGACATCCCACTGCGAATTTTCCATAAACCAGGCGGCCCGGATAAAAGCGCTGGACAACGGCAGTTCGCCGATTTCCCTCTCGAAAAAGGTATGCGGGGTAATGATCCCGAGACCGTCCGGACGATGGGAGCCAACCGAGGACAATACGACCACTTTGCGCGGCAGGGCCGCTTTGAGCGCCGCAATCACCGCAGCCAATTGGACGCGCACTTCAGGAAATCCCTCCTGCGGATAAAAATAAGGCGGGAACATCAAAAAGACGCCTTCAACTCCCGTAAAGGCCGCCTTAAGAGCGACAGAGTCCTCCAAGTCGGCTATGGCAAGCTCGGCTCCGCGTTTGGCCCAAACTTCCCCTTTTTGAGCATCGCGAACAACGGCCCGAACCTTTTCCCCTTGAGCAAGCAATTGCCGGGCGGCTACGCTGCCGACCCGTCCGGTAACTCCGATAATGGCGTACATAGCAAACACTCCTTTGATTTAGTATGGGATCATCATATCACGCCGAGTTACATATTACAAGTTACATAATTTGAATTTTGTATCATAGCAATAAAAAAGAAGCCTCCAGGTCCGTATAACCTGGCTAGGCTTCCCTTTCTAAGCTTTCCGCAATATGGGCTTGGTCAAAAGCTTTAGACAAAAACCTTCCCCATGCAATATTCATCAACCGGAATTCCATCAACCACAACGGAATTCTTTTTGAATCCTTCAATTTCAAAGCCCATCTTTCGGTATAAATGCACCGCTCGCTCATTGTGGACCATCACGGTTAGTTCGAACCGGGAAACTCCCGCATTCTGCCTCCATGCTTCCAGCGCCTCGAACAATTTCGTTCCGATTCCTTGACCTGCGTACTCTTCGAGTATCCCGACAACGATATAAACCCGGTGCCGTATGCGATTCGCACCGCCGCCGGACGCCGATAAGAAACCGGCCAATTTCTTACAGGCCTCGTCCTCGGCCACATATATTACGGAATTATCCGATTCCGCAGCGCTTTGGATGATATCCCGCTGGCGCTCCAATGTGGTTGTTCTTTCCTCCGGTTCAAGCAGCATAAACCGGGTCTCAACATCGATCTGCTTATGTAGTTCGAGAAGCTTCGCGGCGTCTTCTACCTTCGCCTGCCGGATCAAAATCATGGTGATGCTCCCCCTTTATTCGATATAACCGACAACCCTGTTGATCTTTACCAGATCCGCCGGCCGGATCTTAAGGGTCGATTGCGGCACGCCGGTTCCTCCATAAATATATGAAAATTGAAAAAGCTTCTTATCGATAACGGCCGGTATGTCCGAATGAATCAGCGATACGCTTCCGATTGCGCTGCCCGTCAATCGCTCAACTTCTTGAGGCTTTGCCATTTTTACCCGTTCGGCCCCCAGGATTGGCTTTACCAAGTCCAAATCCACGCGTTCGCGAGCCCCGGAAAAGATTAAAGCGCAGTACCCCGCATCCGTCGCCAAAATCAGGGTCGGCGCCGTCTCGCCAATTCCGATGCCCAACGCATCGGCCCCTTCCCGAGCGGTGTGAAGCTGCCTGTCGTGTCTGATAATCTCGTAATCGAACCGGTTCTCCTCCAATAGGGAGATCAACTTGTCCATAGCGGGCGCCTCCTTATCTCATATTTCACAATCCATTTCCCGTACAAACACCGCCGTTCCGGAAATAAACACTTCGATTTGCCCTTCCGCACGGCGAGCTTTAACGATAACCCTTCCGTCCTTATTCATTTCATGTCCCTGCTCAACGATAAACTCGGCAGCTCCGGCGGTTTTGTCGAGATAAGTTAACAAATAGGCCCCCATCACGCCTGAAGCTGTACCGGTTACCGCATCCTCTTGGGTTCCCGAATAAGGGGAGGAAAAATGTCTCGCGTGCATCATGGCCCTGGGATCGAAGGTCTCCAGACAAAAAGGATGCACCGAGGCACTAGGGCTTTCTTTTAATATATCGGGAAACCGCTCGTTAACGGGATTCATTTTTCCAAAGCTGTGCAGCCTTTTGATCGGGACAAGCAGCGTCCAGGTTCCCGTGCTTCCGTACACGACAGGATTGGACGAATCGATGTCATCCTCCGATAAGCCCAGGCTGTCGGCAAGCTCCGGCACGGAGCCTTGAAACGGAATAAATCGGGGCAAAGCCTGCTTCATGGTGATTCGAAGCTCATCGTTTTCCGATTCAAAAGAAACGGGCAAAACGCCGGCGTTCGTCTCGATTGTGACACTGTCTTTATCGCCCAATGCGCCGCTCTGCTTCATGCAATACATCGACGCGACCGTGGCGTGACCGCATAAGTTCATTTCATGACCCGGCGTAAAATAGCGCAATTTCAAATCGGCCTTGCCGGAATTCATGGCAAAAACCGTTTCGTTAAATCCGATTTTTGCCGCGATGGCCTGCATTTGAAGTTTATCCAGATCATCCGCATTCAGAACTACTCCTGCCGGATTTCCCTTATTGGCATGGGATGAAAAGGCATCGTAATGTAGAACCGTTCTCCGAGCCATTTCCAGCTCACTTCCTCTCCTCATTTTCAGAGCGCGTTCCATAGAAATTCGGGAGATCTCGCGCAATTCCTTCTACAAAAAAAGGCGGGGTTCCCTGTAAGGGACCCCGCCGCGGCGTTGCACGCATGGATTAAGGCTCTACGCCCCATACCAGGGTATCGCCTTGATAAAGGGTGACTTTATCCCAATCCGCATAGTTGATTTGGGTCGGATCAAAAGAATAATCGTTGGCTTCGTTAAAGTTGGACCAGTCGGATTTGGCCATCCGAAACTGAATTTCGCCGCTCTCCGCGCCTGCCGGAATCGACCCGGCAGCCGCCGTGAAGCTAAGCTCCACATACGTATCGGTGAAGGCCGACTGAACGTTCGCCGCTCCCATTTGAGCCCAATCCACCCAAGCGCTTACGCTTGCGGAACCGTCCTTGGAAAAGTAATAGCGAAGCTTCAGGTCGCTAAGGCTAACCGCGGCCGAACCGTTATTTCTGATCTTGAAATACGGTTTGATCTGGCTGTCGGTCGCATTGGTATCGGCCGCCTTATAAAGCACAGTCAGATTGCCCAATGGAACGCTTGGCCCATCCTTCGGCGTCGCCGACGCCTGCGCCGAATCGGCGCTCTCACCGGCCGCATTGACGGCACTGACCTTATAATAATAAGTTATGCCGTTGGAAAGCCCGCGATCCGTGAAAACGGGGATCGTAATTCCGGTTGCCACGGTGGTGTACGGACCGTTGCTGACATTCGCTCGCTTCACGTTGTAGCTTGCCGCCCCGGAAGACGGCGACCAGCTCAAGCCGACCTGCCCGTTGCCCGCCGCGGCCGTTAACCCGGCAGGCGTGGCGGGCGGAGTCGGACCGTTTCCGCCGCCGCTAAGCGGCTGCATGATCCGATCCAGCATCGCCTGCTTCGGAGCGTTCCAGGTGTTCCAATCGTCCAGAAGCAGGCCGCCCGTATCTCCGGAATTCGGGTTTACGCACCAGTACGTCCAATACAGCTTGTTCGCCCCGATATAATCGACCAGACCGTTCTGCCAGATGCCTTCGACACTGCTCTTGTCCACGCCGCGGCCGCCGAATTCGCCGACGATAACCGGAGCGATATTTTGTTTGCTGATGTATCCCCAATACGCGTCCCAAATGGCCGGCATATTATTGGGGAAGGAAGGATCGGAGAACCAGGGCTGGGAGGCAACGCCGGGTCCGTAATCATGGGCCGAATACACGACCCGATTAGGAACGCTCAAATCGACCGGGTGATTTGCGACCCCTTTAAGGTTGCCGCCCCACCAATAACCGTCGCTGAAGCCCTGCACATTTTTCTCAATGCCTTCCACGATGATGAGCCAATTGGGGTTCACGGACAAAATGGCGTTGCCCGCCCGCTCCGAGGCAAGCTCCCAGTCGGTGGCGAGATTTCCCGTTCCCCAACTGGCCGAACCGTGGGGTTCATTATGCAGGTCGGCGCCGATCACCGTGTCGTTGCCGTTATAACGCGCGGCCAGCATCTTCCAGTCGTCGATCCAGCGCTGTTCGGAATAAGCCGAGGTGTACCATAGCTCGGATTGCCCGCCGGAATCCGGACGATGGCGGTCCAGGAATATTTTCATCCCGCGCGCTCCCGCCTTGTCGACCAGCTTGTCCATAATCTGAATCGGAGTCAGCCCTCTTAGATCCGGATTTTTGGCATAGTCAATGCTGTTCGGAACCGACCCGGCATCAAACATCTGATTGCAAAAAGGAAGGCGGATCAGGTTGTAGCCGTGGGCTTTGATTTGATCCAGCACGTCATCCATGGACCTCGTCCATAGACCGTGGGGCGAATAGTTGGCCGTTTCAAACCCGAACCAGTTGATTCCGTTGAACACTGCGGGATTTCCGGCGGAATCGACGATCCGGTTTCCCGACGTATGATAATAATTCGCGGCAGCTTCCGCCTGTCGGGGTTCCGGGCCGAACACACCCACCCCCATGGCACTGAAAATCAGCGAACCGATCAGCAAGCTTTTCGTTAAGATTTTGAACATACGCTCACCGTCTTTCGAAGGTTTGATATAAAAAGCGGGGAAGACCAGGCCTTCCCCGCTTTGGAGACGCCGGGCAAACGGCGCTGTCCTTAGTTAGGTTCTACGCCCCAGACGAGCGTACCGTTTTGATAAAGGGTGACATGATCCCAATCGACGTAAGCCGTCTTGGTGGCATCGAAGGAATAGTCGTTGGTTTCGTCAAAATTGGTCCAATCGGTCTTGGACATCCGCAGTTGAATGTCGCCGGACTGTCCACCCGCGGCAATCGATCCGGCCGCAGCGGTAAAGCTCAGTTCAACATAGGTGTCCGCGTTCGTGCCCGTTACGGTGCCAAACGTTCTTTGAATATTCGCTCCGCCGACTTGCGCCCAATCGATCCAGGAGTTTACATCCTGACTGCCGTCCTTCGTGAAGTAATAACGGATTTTCAGGGTGCTCAGATCAACGGCGGTCGTACCGTTATTTTTGATATTGAGCTGAGGTTTGATTTGATTGTCGGCCGCGTTCGTATCCCCCGCACGGTACTGCACTGCCAAATTTCCCGTGCCCGTTCCGCCGCTCGTCGGAGTCGCGGCGGCCTGCGCCGAGTTTGCGCTTTCTCCGGCACTGTTCACCGCACTCACCACGTAATAATAAGCCGTTCCGTTCGTTAACCCCGTATTCGTATAGCCGGTTGCGGTCACTCCCGTTGCCACGGCCGCGTAAGGCCCGCCGCTGGTCGTCGCCCGTTTCACGTTATAGCTTGTAGCGCCGGAAGACGCCGTCCAACTCAGCGTGACCTGCGCGTTCCCCGCCGTCGCAGTCAAACCGGCCGGTGCTGCCGGTACCGTTGGATTAGGATTGCCTCCGCCGTTCGTCGGAATTACCGGATAAGCGTTTTGAACAAGCTGTACAAACTGGTTATGGAACCAGTGGCCGGATACCGGAGCGCCCGGAAGAGCGCCGGTCAATACGCCGCTGGAACTGACGTATGTCGGATCGCACATTCTGTCGAAGCCCTTGCCTTCATCGTTCGGGATGGCGGTAC